>JANOTJ010000391.1:0-3222 GCA_031416295.1 Chloroflexota bacterium | reverse complement strand
GTGAACTGCACGGCGCCCCGCCATCTGCCGGCACTGCTGGCCGCGGCGCAGGCGGTCACGGACCTGCCGCTCATCGCCTACCCCAACGGTGGCGACGCCTGGGACGCGACCGCTCGGCGCTGGGTGGCCGCGGACGCAGACGGGGCGTTCGACCCGAGCGTTGCCGCGGACTGGACCGCCCTGGGCGCCGCCTGGATCGGCGGGTGCTGTGGCACCGGCCCCGCCCAGATCCTGGGTCTGGCCCGGGCCGTGGCGGCCCGAGCAGGTGCGCGATGAGCGTCCTCGGCCCGGCCGTGCGCGCGCAGACCGCCTGACGGGACCCGCCGCGCGGCCTACCATCGCCCGCGATGGTCTTCTCCTCGATCACCTTCCTGTTCTTCTTCCTGCCCGCCGTGGTCATCGGCTACTACCTCGTCCCGCGACGGCTGCGCAACGCATTCCTGCTCGCCGTCAGCCTGCTCTTCTACACGTGGGGCGCGGGCTGGATCGTGCTCGTGCTGCTCGTATCCATGGGGCTGAACGACGTCCTGGGCCTCGCTGTCGAGCGCTCGATGGACGGCGGTCGGCGAGATCGCGCCCGAGCGATCCTGGCCATCGCCGTGATCATGAACGTGGGCCTCCTGGTCTGGTTCAAGTACGCGAACTTCACGGTCGACACGCTCAACGAGGTCGTCGGCGCGGTCGGGGCGACGGCCCTGCCCTGGGCGGACATCATGCTGCCCATCGGCATCTCGTTCTACACCTTCCACTCACTGAGCTACCTCGTGGACATCTACCGTGGCACGGCCCGCCACCTCGCATCGCCCATCGACTTCGCGCTCTACATCGCGTTCTTCCCGCA
Organism: Chloroflexota bacterium; assembly: GCA_031416295.1. Classification (GTDB taxonomy): domain Bacteria; phylum Chloroflexota; class Limnocylindria; order Limnocylindrales; family CSP1-4; genus SPCO01. The sequence continues at coordinate 2,381 of JANOTJ010000391.1, read as the reverse complement.
GCTCATCGCGGGGCCGATCGTGCGCTTCCACGAGATCCGTGATCAGCTCGTCGCACGCACCGAGTCGACGACGCTGTTCGTCGCCGGGATCTATCGCTTCTGCCACGGCCTGGGCAAGAAGGTGCTCATCGCGGACACGGTCGCGCCGGTGGCGGATGCGATCTTCGCCACCCCGCCAGGCGAGCTCGGCACCCTCGCCGCGACCCTCGGCGTCGTGGCCTACGCGGTGCAGCTGTATTTCGACTTCAGCGGCTACAGCGACATGGCCCTGGGCCTCGCTATGATGTTCGGCATCCACCTGCCGGAGAACTTCGCGCGGCCATACGCCGCCCGCTCGGTCACCGAGTTCTGGCGGCGCTGGCACATGTCGCTGTCGCGCTGGTTCCGTGACTACCTGTACATCCCGCTGGGCGGCAACCGCGGCTCCGGCCTCGCCACCTACCGCAACCTGATCATCGTGTTCCTGCTCACCGGGCTGTGGCACGGCGCCGCCTGGACGTTCGTCCTGTGGGGCGCCTTCCACGGCGCGGTCCTGCTCGTCGAGCGGATGACCGGTATCGGCGGGGCGGCCGACGATGACCGCAGCGACCGACTGGGCCAGGCCCGTACAATCGGCCTGGTGCTGTTCGCCTGGATCCTGTTCCGTTCGCCCGATCTCGACTACGCGCTCGGGTTCATCGGCGCGCTCGCCCATCCGACCGTGGCCCTGCCCGCCGAGGTGGCCCGCGTCCTCGATCCCCTCGCGGCCGCGGCTATCGCCATCGGCTGCGCCAGCGTCCTGCTGCCGCGCGACTGGGTCACCGGCGTGCGCCTCGAGCGTGTCACGACGCCGCGGATCCGCATCCTGCGGCTGGCCGCCGTCGGGCTCATCTTCCCGGCGTCCATCGCCTTCCTGGTCGCAGGCGACTTCAGCCCGTTCCTGTACTTCCAGTTCTGAGCCCGATGCACGACCCGGAGATGGACAGGACGACCCCCACCGCGGCCGCGGGGAGTCGCGAGGAGCGTGTGGTCATCGCGGGGTTCCTGCTGGTCCTGATCATCCCGGCGCTGGCTCTGCTGGCCGGGTTCCGCCCGACCGATATCGAAGGCGGCGACCCGGCGACCCTGCCCACGTTCGACACGACGACCGTCGGCGACCCGGCGACCTACGCCGCGGTCGATCGCTGGGTGGCCGAGTCCTTCCCGCTGCGGAACGTGGCCGCTCGTGCGTACGGCGCCATCGACTACGGGCTGCTCGGCGGCTCACCGAACCCGGACGTCATCGTCGGCCGCGACGGCTGGCTGTTCACGATCACCGAGCTCCAGCCGGTGTGCAGGTTCAGCGCGGCCGAGGTCCTGGCCGGCCTGGACACGGTCACAGCGCAGCTCGCCGCCGTCGGCATCGAGCTCCGGTTCACAGTCCCGCCCGACAAGCACGTCATCTATCCCGAGCGGATCGTCCCGGGCAGCGGGCTTGGGACGTCCTGTGCGGACCGCTCGCGCGAGGCGCTTCGGGCCGGGATGGCCGCCCGGCCGCAGGCCGCGGTGGAGGTCTGGTCGCGGCTCGAGCAGGCGCACGCCGCCGACCCGGATCGACCGCTGTACTTCGCCCAGGACACCCACTGGACGCCGCTTGGGGCGCTGGTCGCGACCAAGGGCCTCATCGAGTCCGTCGCACCCGGGCTGTGGAGCGAGGACCAGGTCCCGACCGACGGCTTCGCCAACTACGAGACGGACCTGTCACGGCTCATCGGCCTGCCCGCCAGGGAGCGTGTGCCCAAGCTCGTCATCCGCCCGGGCGTCGCGGTCGAGGAGGGCAAGATCGACCTCGGAGTCGACATCGACAATGCGCGTGACGTCGCGACGTTCCGGGTCGACATGGCGGCCGCCGCCGTCGAGGGCCGCACGCTCATCGTGTACGACAGCTTCTACGGCACGAACATGCGCCGAATCGCCCCCTGGTTCCGTGACAGCGTGTGGGTCCACCAGGGCGACCTCACGAATCACCCGTCCCTCGTCGCGAGCCTTCCGGCATTCGATCGGATCGTCGTCGCGCGGGTCGATCGCGGCGTCTACGACACCGACCTTGCCGCGCTGCTCGCTCCGCTCATCGCGGCCGCGGGCGGCTGAGCCCGGACATACCGAAGCCGCCGGGAGTCACCCGGCGGCTTCGTGCAGGAACGAGGAGGTTCAGGCGCGCGATCAGACGGTTCTTCCAGTTGGCCGCGACCTCGTAGACGATGCGCACCCCGACCCGCAACTCGTCGAGCCGGTAGCGCTCGAAGTTCGTGATGCTCTCGATCCCGTCGCGGAGCTGCTCGAGCAATGCCCGCCGTGCCTCGGGCTCGGCGAGGTTCACGAACAAGAAGCCCGCGTAGACCTCCGCCCCGATGGCGTGCAAC
>JANOTJ010000390.1:0-6720 GCA_031416295.1 Chloroflexota bacterium | reverse complement strand
TACGCGGTCGCCCATGCCGCCTCGTCGGGTAGTCCCTGGCCGCTGCCCCCCAGGACCATCGTGAGCTTGCCCGCGCCGATGGCCACCAGCAGCGGCACTGCAGCGACGTGGGCCCAGCGACCGATCGGGGCGCCGAGGAGGCCCGCGATGAACGCCCCGCTGGCGATGCCGCCGACGACAGCGGCGGCCAGATCGATCCCGCCGAGGGCCGGGTCGAGGAGTCGGGCCGGATCCCAGCCGAGCGTCGCCGGGTGAGTCAGGGCAAAGGCCAGCCGCCCGCTGACGACGGCACCCGGCACCGCTCCGATGACGATCGAGAGGAGGTCGTCGGCACGCAGCCCGACCCGCCGGGCCGCCAGGCCGGCGGCCACGAGTACCGCCGCGATGACCACGGCGAGGGCCAGCGTCTGCCAGCGCAGGGCGAGGTCGGATCCGAGGCGCAGGTAGGGGTCGAAGTCGAAGGTGAGGACGGTGATCGGCACGTCGGGGCAGTGTACCGAACGACCGGATGTCGGCTGGCCGACATATCCGCTGTCGGCGACCGACTCACAAGCCGGTGTCGTGGATGACAGCATGAAGGTCACCGAGGTGGTGGCTGGGGGCGATCGCCGCAGGTCGGGGGGCCGTGACGGTGGCCCTGGGGGCACGCCGTTCGAGTTCCGGCGTCCGGCCCACGGGGGGACGGGCTGGACGCCGCGACGTCTCGACAGGCCGTCGCTGGCGATCGTCGCGGCTGACCACCTCGCGACCTCGGAACGGGCGACCCTTCCTCCACCCGCTGCCGAGGTCCGGAACATGCAAACGCCCCCGCCCATGTGGGCCGGGGCGTTCGTTCAGACCGAGTTGACCCTTACGGCAAGGTGCCGATCGGGATGGTGTTCGCCTGGGCCGTGCCGTTGGCGTCGTCCAGGGTGACCACGAGCCAGCCCCTGGTCGGGGCGGACGCGAACTTGCCCAGGTCCACGAACAGCCGCAGCGACGCGCTGCCGCCCGGGCTCAGGGGGATGAACTCGCCGGTCGAGATGGCCGGCTTGTGGCTGTCAAAACGGGCCGTACCGGCGACCGCATCGACCGCACCGTAGTCCAGCGAGAACGCGGTGAGGCCAAAGTTGAAGTCGGAGTTGCCCTTCTTGAGCCCGAGCTCGCTGGCGAGGACGGGCAGCACGATGGTCGAGCTGTTGGGCGGCGACTCCGCCACCCAGGCCGTGACGATCTCGCCGGACGCATCGAACAGGAAGGCTGCCACCCGTCCGTCGAACGAACCCGTGGTCACCGCGCCGAAGTCCACGCCGACGAGGAAGAAGTCGGGCTTCCTGTTGTTGTTGGTATCGATGACGATGTCGAACTCGTTGACCGCGGCGCTGGATGCGCTGCCCTCGTTGTTGATCGCGAAGAGGAGCGCCCGATCGTTGGGATCCGGGACCCCTGAGATGGTCTCGGCAGGCACGGACTGGACACCCACGGAGCGGACGTCCATGCCCTCGAAGCCGTCGCCGGCCGGGTCGCTCAGGCTCCACGCATAGACATCGGCGATGCCCGTGTGGATCCCGGTGTTACTCAGACTGACGGAGCTTCGGGCGACGCCCTGGGCCTTGGTGTACGCGCTGGCCGCGGAGGCCCGCACGTCGCTCAGGCCGCGGGGCACGACGGTGAACGGCACACGCAGGTCGTAGATGCCGGCTCCCGTCTCGCGCGGGTCCGCGACGACCACGCCACTGGCGGCGTTGACGCCACCCCACCCGACGGAGCCGAGCAGGACGCTGTTGAAGGGCAGTGCCGCGACTGCGGCGGCGGTCATCGACAGCGTGACGTTCACGTTCGCCGTCGAGCCCGCGGCCACGGTCACGAAGGTCGGCGCGACGCCGACCAGCGCACCCCGGCTGGGGCCGACGAAGGTTCCCGCCAGGTCGTAGGTGATCGCGCTGGCGCTGGTGTTCCTGATGGTGATCGCCCTGGTCTCCGCGTAGGCCGCGCTGAGCGGCTCGTAGCCGAACGAGAGGCTTGCGGAGACGGGACCGGTCGTGGCCAGGGCCACCGTGTCCGACGCGCGGCGCGGCTGGACGACGCCGGCACCATTGAGCCGGACGTTGTAGCCGACGATCGCGCCCGAGGACGCGTTCGCGGTGTTCATCATCGCGGCCTTGACCTGGCCCGGAGTCCAGGCCGGGTTGCCTTCCACGACGAGGGCGGCGACGCCGGCCGCGTGCGGGGAGGCCATGGACGTGCCCGACAGCCGGGTGCTGGCTGAGCCACCACCCACCGACACGGACTCGATGCTCACGCCGGGAGCGGTGATGTCCGGCTTGGTGGCGCTGTCGCCGTTACGCGGCCCGCCGGAGGTGAACGAGGCGTTCTTGCGGTAGTCAGGGTTGGCGATGAGCGACGCGGCGGTGATCGTCACCGACGTGCCGTTGGCGGCGACGAGCGCCGCACCGGCTGACGACCTGACGCCGAGGAACGGGATCGTCACGCCCGGGATCTCCCCTTCGAAGGGCGGAAGCGTGTTGCTGCTGTTGACCATGATGACCGCGACGGCGCCCGCCGCCTGACCGAAGACGGCCCGATCGACTCGGGCGCATGTGCCGCGGCGGGTCACCACGATGGTGCCCGTGCTCCCGGCATACTCGGCAGCGTCGCAACCGAGGGCGATGCCACCGGCCCCGTCGCTGAGGATCTTGATGGGTGCCGTGATCCCGCCGGCAGGGATGGTCGCGCCGTTGGCGTTGATGGCCTGGATGCCCGCACCGATCCCGAGCGTCGCGGTCGGGAAGGACGCTGTCGTGTCGATGGCGGCTGTGGACAGTGCGCCGTCGGCGGCGCCCGGGGCACCGGTGATGTACGCAGATGGGCCGCTGTTGCCGGCCGAGGCGACGACGACGACGCCGGCCAGGACGAGCACGTCCGTGGCCACGGTGGTCGGGTCATCCGCGCGTCCGAACGGTGAACCGAGCGACATGTTCACGACGTCGATGCCGTCCGCATGTTCGAGGTTGTAGTCGCCGACCCACTCGAGGGCGTCGATGGTCACGTCGGTCGAGCCGTCGCAGCCGAAGACCTTGAGCGCGAACAACTCAGCTTCCGGAGCGACGCCCGGGCCGATCTTGAAGGTGTTGGTGTGGGTGGTCGAGTCGTAGGGGCCGCTGTACGCGGTCCCGTCGACGTTGACGCCGTTGCCCGCTGCGGTGCCGGACACGTGTGAGCCGTGGCCGTTGCAGTCCAGCGGGTCCGGGTCGGGCGTCGGGGTCACCGAGCCGAGGTCGCCGGTCGCGTCGTAGTCGTTGCCGGCGAAGTCATAGCCCCCGACGACCTTGGCCGTCGGAAAGGAACCGGGCTCGAGGATGGTCGAGTCGTTGCTCGCGTAGTCAGCCAGCACACCGGAGCCGCCGAGGCCCGCGTGCGTGTAGTCGATGCCCGTATCGATGACCGCGATGCGCACACCCACACCGGTCAGGCCGAGATCCTGCCAGGCGGCCGGGGCGCCGATGTATGGAGCGCCACGAGCGTTGTCGGGGGTAAAGCTCTTGATGGCGCGCGCAGCCTTCACGCCGGGCAGGGCGGCGAGGGCGGCGATGGCGCCCATGGTGGCGCGCACCTTGACGCCGTTGTAGGCGGCCTGATATTTGCCGAGAACCTTGCCACCGAGGGCCTTGATCGGGCCATCGAGGCGATCCTGGGCGGCGCGCAGATCGCGGGCGACCGCCCGCTGCTGGGCCTTGCTGAGGTTCTTGCGGGCCGAGGCGGGCTGCCCTGCAAGCTCCAGCATGACCGTGACCTGACGGCGCACATCCAGCACTGCCGGACGCAGTTCAGGGTCGATCCTGCTGACATCGAGGCGCTCGAACGAACGCGTGGGTGAGGCAGCGCTGACCGCCACCGGAAGCATCGTGCTCAGCAGCGCAGCGACGCCCAGCACAGCGAACAGGGACCGTCGATTCAATTCCATCCTCCTGGTAGCCGGTCGGGGCCGGCGACGAGCGATACCCGGACTCCAAGGGTTGGGTGCGCGCGAGGGGGATCCGCCGACGGGCCTCCCAGTCCCGGGGGAAACGAGCGATGACGCCGGATGCGCACCTGCCGGGAGGGCGGCGCGTTGCGGCGTCGGGTCGTGGTCGGACGGTACAACCCTGGCCAGAACCGGTCAACCAAGGCTGCTCGCTTCGTGGTCGAAGTCCCCAACGCGGTGGTGCATCCGGTCACCGGACGTGCCGAGACCCCGGCCAGTGACCGGGGTCTCGAGCGACGATCGGTCTCGGAGGCGACTCCGAGCGGCGACCGGGCTACTTCACGAGGGCGTAGATCGGGGCATGGGCGACCAGGGTGCTGCCGGCCTTGACCGTCAGCGTGGCCTGATGATCGCCCGGGGCGGCAGCCTTTAGCGCGGTCATCGTGACCGTGGCCGTGCTGGACGCGCCGGGCGCCAGGGTGACGCTCGCCGGGCTGACCGAGAAGGCCATACCGGCCCCCTGGGTGTTGGCCGTGCCCAGCGCCCAGGTGACGGTAGCCCCGGTCTGATTGGTGATCGCGACACTGGCGGTCCGGGTCTGGCCGGAGCCCGCCGGCACGGCACCGTAGCTGACGCTGACCGGATCGAGCGCGGCCTTCGCCGCGACCGCCGAGTCGAGATCGAGCTGGCCAGCGCCGATGATGTTCACGTCGGTCACGACGACGCCGGTGTCAAAGGCGGTGATGCCGCCGGTCTCGGCCGTGTTCACGATGGCCGACCGGATGTGGGCCGCGGTCCAGGTCGGATGCTGGCCCTTGACGACCGCCGCGGCGCCCGCGAGGTGCGGGGTGGCCATCGACGTGCCGGAAAAGAACGCCCAGCAGCCGGTGCTGCCGCAGTCGCCCGGGACGGACGACAGGACGTTGACCGCAGGGGCCACGGCGTCCGGCTTGACCCGGAAGTCCACATCGGTCGGGCCCTGCGACGACGCCTCGTACTGGATGTCGTCATTGCCCGACAGGAAGTAGGCGAGGTTCGGGCTGATGGATGCGCTCTGGCCGTTCCTGGTCCTGAGGACGTTCGAATCGTCGAGGCTGACCATGTAGGCGGGCACGGTCGGCTGGACGCCGTCCGGCGACGCGCCCTGGCCCATCGAGGTCGGATCGCCACCGACCCGGTTGGCGACGAGGACGGCCACGGCACCAGCCAGCTGGGCGTAGCGGATCTTGGTCGAGAAGTCGCAGGTGCCCCGCCCGATGAGCGCGATCTTGCCTGCGAGGGAACCCTGCGGCAGGGCCGAACAGGCGGTGGACAGGCCATTGACGGCGTTGATCGGGGCGCTGGTCACGACGGCCAGCGGGGCGACGAGGGGCGCGCCAAGGACGACCGGGAAGTCGCCCGCGACCGCGCCGTGGGTGACGCCCCCGACGGTGACCGGGGCCGCGACGTAGTGCCCGACGGTGCTGCCACCGGCGGTGAGAGCGCGGGCCGCGGACCCCGGGGAGCCGACCGTGCGGTGGCCGGGTCCGTCGTTGCCGGACGCGACCGCGACGACCATGTTGGCCCGATCGAGGTTGTCGACGGCGATGGTCAGCAGGTCCTGGATGCCGCGGGCGCCGCCGCCGAGGCTCATGTTGGCGACATCAAAGCCGTCCGCATAGGCGGCGTCGAGCGCGTTCAGGATGTCCTCGGACCGCGCGTTACCGACGGTCCCCGGGAACACGTTGTAGTTGCCGAGCAGGGCCGCCGGAGCGACGCCCGAGGGGTCGTAGGGGATGTCCACGCCGTTCACTTCAGCCGGGGTCTGGTAGTTGCAGGCCACCGTGCCTGCGACATGCGTGCCGTGCGAATTGATCGCCTCGGCGGTCAGGCCCTGGACCTTGGCCTTGTTGTAGAACACCTTGGCCACGATGACCTTGTCGTTGGTGAAGCGCCGGTCACCGAGCTGCGTCTGCGCCGCGTAGCCCGCGTCATCGAAGCAGGGGTGGGTGAGATCGATGCCCGAGTCCACGATGGCGACCTTGACGCCCCTGCCGGCGTTGGCAGCGCCACCGGCACCCCATCCGGCAACGGCGTCCACGAGGGCGAGGTCAGGATCGGCGTCGAGCGGGTAATACAGCCCGCCGTACTCGGCGCGAACGACCTGCGGGGCGAGGCGCACGGTGCCCAGGCTGGTGCTGTTGAGCTTGACGGTCACGGCGTTCAGGCTGATGTCCCAGCTGCCGGTGAGCTGGGCCTTCGGGGCATTGCTGGCGAGCCACTGCTTGAACTCGTTGCGACGGGCCGAAAGGAGCGCACGATAGGACTTGGTGGCGGCCGAGCTGAAGTCGATCTTCTTGCCCTTGGTGGGCCTGGTCTTGACGTAGGTGGACAACGGTTCGCCCTTGAGCTGGACAAGGGCCACGGTCTTGTCGACGGTCGGTCGGGACGCGCTCGAGTCGGTCTGGCTGCGCGGAGCAGCGCTGACCGGCGCGGCGGCGACCAGGACGGCGACGAGCGCAGCCACGAGCATGGCACGGGTACGAAGCACGATGAACGAACCTCCACGAGTGGATGGCGGAGCGGCTGCGCACCCCGGCGCGCTAAGTGGTCCGTTGCTCCCACCCCGGACCGCAGTACCGGGAACTCTAGGGCCTTCGCCCGCATTGCGCACCCGGTCCATCCCACTCTTCGGTGCGTTGGCGCACCCTCCGTGTGGCGCGCCGATCAGGACGGGAGCTTGGCCACGAGCTCGCGGACGGCCGCTGTGGACGCATCGAAGGCGGCCTGCTCGTCGG
>JANOTJ010000389.1:0-1625 GCA_031416295.1 Chloroflexota bacterium | reverse complement strand
CCGGCGCGGCCGCGGGTCGTCGAGCAGGAGCGCCACGCCGACCGCGGCCTGCGCGACCAGCCACGGCTCCAGGTCGGCGATACCGGCACGGTCGTGGACCTCGATCCGGCCGGGATCGACGATGGCCGCCGCCAGCGCGGTGGCCAGGTCCTCCACCGGCTCGTGCGAGCCGACAGACAACGCTCCTGCATCGTCGGGGGATGTGTGCTCGACGCCGGTCGTCGGGTCGGTCGTCGCACCGGTCGTCGGGTCGGTCGTCGCACCGGTCGTCGCACCGGTCGTCGCGCCGGTCACCGCGTCAAAATCGAGCCGGAGCTGGAGTTCACCGCCGGCCGGCCGCGCCGCAGTACGACCAGCGGCCCAGCCGTCCGGTCGACCGGCCACGCGCGCCGCCGGCACGTACCCGCTCTGGGCGACGGACCGCAGGCTCTCCGTGCGGCGCTCGGCGGACTCGCCGGCGATCGGTGGCAGCCGCTCGATGAGGGTCCGGAATTCGTATTCGCGAAACAGCCGGACGACCGTGTCCCGATCGTAGTCGTCGAGACGCGCCGACTCCAGGTCGAATTCGATCGGCAGATCGCGCACGATGGTCGAGAGGTCGCGACCCATGTCGATCTGCGCCCGGTGATCGCGCAGCTTGTCGCGAAGCTTCTCCGGGGTCACCTCGTCGAGGTGGGCGAAAAGTCGCTCAAGATCCCCGAACTCGCGGATCAGTTTCGCGGCAGTCTTCTCCCCCACCCCGGGCACACCCGGGATGTTGTCGCTCGGGTCGCCCTTGAGCGCCTTGTAATCGATCATCTGGTCAGGCCGCAGCCCGAACCGCTCATCGATCCGGGCGATGTCGTACATGATCGTGTTCTCGACGCCGGAGCGGGTGGTCATCAGGCGCACGCGCGGGGTGACGAGTTGGAGCATGTCCAGGTCGGCGGTGACGATCGTCGTTTCCACGTCCTCGCGCTGATGAAGCTGCTGGGTGATCGTCCCGATCACGTCGTCCGCCTCGAACCCCGCCAACTCGTAGACCGGGATGCGCAGCGCCTTGACGACCTCGCGGACCTTGGGAAACTGGTCGCGCAGGTCGTCCGGCATCTTCACCCGGGTCGCCTTGTAGTCGGCGTACTGCTCGTGTCGGAAGGTGGGCCCCGGGAGGTCGAACGAGACGGCCAGGTAGTCTGGCTGGAGGTCCTGGATGCCACGAAGCACGATGCTCGCAAAGCCGAAGACACCGTTCACCAGCTCGCCCTTCGACGTCGTCAGTGGCGGGAGGGCGAAGTATCCCCGGTAGACGAGCCCGAAGCCATCGAGCAGCATCAGGCGTTCTGTGGGCACGAACCAAGTGTAGCCGCGTAGGGGCGCTACCCGAGGCGGCGAGCCCTCCATCGGAGGGTGAACAACCCCAACCCGGCGATCGTCATCAGGCCGCCCAGCAGGACCAGCGTGGGCAGCCCACTCGATGCGCCTTCGCGCACCGCGAGTTCGTCCGAGGACGCATCGCCGGCGAGGTCGCGGTTGGCCCCCTGCGACTTCAGATCACCGCTATCGCTGCCACTGAACAGGTTGCCGTCGTCCGCCGGCACCGGCGGAGCGCTCGCCTGGATCGACTCGCTCGATGGGGCGGCCGCTCC
>JANOTJ010000388.1:0-1911 GCA_031416295.1 Chloroflexota bacterium | reverse complement strand
CTCCGCGACCTCCCGAGCACGAACTACGATCCAGTCACGAAGACGTGTCCGGACATGCCACTCGTCATGGTCTGCGTCCATGACGGACAGGACACCGGCTGTGGCTCGCTGGCCTCGCCGGGACTTGGGGCAGCGCCAGCCGATTGCGGAGGCTTCAGCCCGAGCCCGAACAACAGCCAACTGATCGGCCAGGTCGGCGCGCGATGGGTGGAGGTTCGGACCTGCTATCGATTCACCGCCATCCTCCACGCTCCGCTCTTCTCGCTCGGCGACTTCTGGCTGCAACGTTCGCGCAGCTTCACGATCCCGTGCTACTTCGCGCTGGGGGTACCCGCGGAATGCGGATGATGCGTCGAGGTCCCGGTCGTGGCCGCGGTCAGGCCCTGGTCGAGTTCGCCCTCGTCTTTCCCTTCTTCGTGATCCTGTTGTTCTCGATCATCACGTTCGGGCTGTACATCTTCTACAATCAGCAGCTCGAGAACGCCGCGCGCGAGGCGGCTCGCTACGCCGCGATCCACAGTTCGACCGCGCAGTGTCCGACTGTCTCGTGGCTCGACCCCCACCTGGACGTCCTGCCTGCCAGCGATCCCTACAACCGCTGCGACGCCCCGGAGGCTGGCTGGCCGAGGATGACTGGCGCCGCCCGGGCGGCGATCTGGGGGATGGCCCCGAACCAAGTGTCCCTGGCGGCCTGCTGGTCCGGGTATGTTGATGCCACCAACAACTACGACGCGCGGCCGGATCCTCCGAACACGTTCGCGAACTGTACGATCAACCGGATCGATCCGCGGACGGACCCGTCCAGCCTGGCCTGCCCGGCGCCGGCGACCATCCCATCCGCCCTGAACCCGAAGAAGGCCGACGGCGATGACAAGGCGAGCGATATCGCCGTAGCGGTGGGCAACAACCTCCCGTATCCGACGACCGTGACGGTCTATGTCTGCTTCGTCTGGAACCCACCGATGGCCGGCTTCGTGATCATCCCGAACCAGATCACGCTCCGGGCCGTGCTCACCCAGGCCCTGCAGCGCCAGCGATGAAGAGGAGCGTTCCAATGGATCGACGGGACCGGCAAGCCGGCCAAGTGCTCATGGTGTTCGCCGGCGGACTGGTGACGATCCTGGTCGTCGCGGCGCTCGTCATCGACCTGGGCTTCACGTTCATGATTCGCCGAGCCGAGCAGAACGCCGCCGACGCGGGCGCGATCGCTGCGGCAAGGTATATCCGTACCGGCCCCGGCCTGACCCCGGAGCCGGGGAAGATGCGTCAGGCCGCGTGCTTCTACGCTCAACAGAACGGCTTCTTCCCGGGAGCTGGGAACGATGTCAACGCGTGCACGTTGGCCAACGACCCGCCCGGCACGGTCCTCGACGTGTGGTACCCACCGCGTGCCGGCAGCGGACAGTACGCGGCCCAGGACGGCTACGTGGAGGTCTTGCTCAGCCGGGACCACCGCTCGTTTCTGGCGGGTATTGTCGGGATCCAGGCCATCCGCGTAGTCAGCGCTGCGGTCGCGGCATACACGAACGGCGACTCGAACACGAGCTCGCTCATCGCCCTAGACCCGGGCAACAGCTGCCAGGCACTCAAGACCCACGGCACCGGCGCGATCACGATCCACCCCGTCGTGGCCGGGACGCTTGGCGGCTACATCCACGTCAATTCGACCTGTGGCTCGACGCCGCCGAACGCCGCATGCGCCAATACGGGACAGGGCGCCTTCGACCTCGTGGGCTCCGGCACGGTTACGGCGCCGGCGATCTTCGTCTCTGGAACGTGCAAGGGGAACGGGACGCTGGTGGGGACCCTGACTGAGGGCGCCGTCCAGATCGGGGACCCGTTGCTGGAGCTTCCGCCGCCTGTATTCGGGCAGCCGAATCCGGGTGCCGAATGCGGGATCGGTACTGGCAC
>JANOTJ010000387.1:0-3388 GCA_031416295.1 Chloroflexota bacterium | reverse complement strand
CGGCGCCATCCCCAAGGACGGTCCGTCGGCCGGGATCACGATGGCCACGGCCATCGTCAGCGCCCTGACCGGTATCCCCGTCCGCAAGGACGTCGTGATGACCGGCGAGATCACCCTGCGCGGTCGGGTCCTCCCGATCGGCGGGCTGAAGAGCAAGATCCTGGCCGCCCACCTGTCGGGCGCCAAGATCGTCATCCTCCCGAGGAAGAACGAGAAGGATCTGCGCGACATCCCCGACGAGATCCGCAAGTCGATCAAGCTCGTCCTGGTCGACACGATGGAGCAGGTGCTCGAGGCGGCCCTCCGGCGCAAGCCGAAGGCCCTCGTCGCGGATCCACCGAAGATCATCAAGAGCGGCGACCCGATCGAGCCGTCGCCGGTGCCACACGTCCGGCGCTCGGACTTCCCGCCGACCGACCAGCCACCTATTGTCGTGCGGGGCGACCAGGAACCCGCCTTGGAGTAGGTGGCGGGCGGCGTCCGCCCGGAGTACCTGGCATGGATTACAAGGATTACTACGCGGTCCTGGGCGTGCCGAGGACCGCGTCACAGAATGACATCAAGAAGGCCTTCCGCAAGCTCGCCCGCCAGCACCACCCGGACACCAAGCCCGGTGACGTCAGCGCCGAGCAACGGTTCAAGGAGATCAACGAGGCCAACACTGTCCTGTCCGATCCGGACAAGCGCGTCCTCTACGATCGCCTGGGTGCCGACTGGGAGGGCCACGCTCGCGCCGGTGCGAGCCCCGGAACGGGCGGGCACCGGCGCGGTGGTCCGGCCGGTGGGCCGTTCGCGACATCCGGCGGGCCCGGTGGCAACGTTCGGTACGAGTTCCACGGTACCGGGGATGCGGGCGACTTCAGCGACTTTTTCAACGTGTTCTTCGCGGGAGCGTCGGCGCCGTCCAGGGCCGCCGGCGAAGCAGCCAGCGGACCCGGCCGAGGCAGACGAGCGACCGGCGGGCCCAGTTTCGAGGACATCCTGGCCGGCATGGGTCTGGACGGGAGGGCCGCCGCACCCGCTGGATCACGGCCCCCAGGCGTGGCTCGCGGGGCCGGTCGCGCAAGTCCGGCGCCAACAGCCGAGGCCTTCGCGGAGATCACCCTGGACGAGGCCTACCAGGGTACCAAGCGCCTCGTGGAGGTGGACGGCAAGCGCCTGGAGATCACCATCCCGGCCGGCGCTGATACCGGCACGCGCATCCGCCTGACCGGCAAGGCTCCGGGCGGGGGCGACCTCCACGTCGTCGTCCGGCAGCTCCCGGACCCGGTCTTCACCCGCAAGGGCGCCGATCTGGAGCGCGAGCTGTTGCTGACCCTCGGTGAGGCCCTGCTCGGGGCAGAGGTGGCCGTCCGGACGCCCAAGGGCCGCGTCCTCCTGACCATCCCGGCCGGGACGCAGTCAGGCCGGACCTTCCGGCTGACCGGCCGGGGGATGCCCAGGGTCAAGGGCACCGGCGGCGGCGACTTGTACGTGAAGACCCGCATCGTCATGCCGACCGATCTGACCGACGACGCGCGCGACGCCGCTCGCCATTTCATCGACCTGACCGACCAACCCGATCCCCGCACCTGAGAGACCTGACATGCAACTCGATCGATTCACCCAGAAGGCCCAGGAAGCCGTGGTCGCCGCCCAGGCGACGGCGCAGCGCCTGCAGAGCCCCGTCCTGGACGCCGAACATCTGCTGAGTGCCCTCGTGGAGCCGGACGACGGCATCCCGGCGGAGACCCTGCGCCGCCTCGGCGTGGACCTGCCCGCCTTCCGTGGAGAAGTCGCGGCCGTTCTGGCCAGGCGCGCCCGCATCCAGGGCGGCTCCCTTTCACTGGATCCGCGGGCCAAGGACGTCGTCGAGCGGGCAGAGGCTGACGCTCGCCGCCTGGGCGATGAGTACGTGTCGACCGAACACCTCCTGCTCGGTGTAGCGGAGGCAGGCGGCGATGCGCAGGCGTTACTGGAGCACCACGCCGCGGGCCGGGAGGCCATCCTGCAGGCATTGCAGAGCGTCCGGGGCGCCCAGCGCGTCACCTCCCAGAACCCGGAGAGCACCTACGCGGTGCTGGAAAAGTACGGCCGCGACCTGACGGCGGAGGCTCGCGCGGGTCGGCTGGATCCGGTCATCGGCCGGGACGACGAGATCCGCCGGACCATCCAGGTCCTGTCCCGTCGGACCAAGAACAACCCGGTCCTGATCGGCGAGCCGGGCGTCGGCAAGACGGCCATCGTGGAGGGTCTTGCCCAGCGGATCGTCCGCGGCGACGTGCCCGAGACCCTCAAGGACAAGCGCGTCTGGTCATTGGACCTTGGTGCGCTCATCGCCGGGGCCAAGTTCCGTGGTGAGTTCGAGGAACGCCTCAAGGCCGTCCTCAAGGAGATCAGGGACAGCGCCGGCCAGGTCGTCCTGTTCATCGATGAGTTGCACACGGTGGTGGGTGCCGGCGCGGCGGAAGGCGCCATGGATGCGTCCAACCTGCTCAAGCCCATGCTCGCCCGTGGCGAGTTGCACACCATCGGGGCAACGACCCTGGACGAGTTCCGCAAGCACATCGAGAAGGACGCGGCGCTGGAGCGGCGCTTCCAGCCCGTGCTCGTGGATCAGCCCACCGTGGAGGAGACGATCAGCATCCTGCGCGGCCTGCGCGAGCGCTACGAGATCCACCACGGTGTCCGGATCACGGACTCTGCCCTGGTCGCGGCGGCCACCCTGTCCGACCGCTACATCACCGAGCGTTTTCTGCCGGACAAGGCGATCGATCTCGTCGACGAAGCGGCCAGCCGTCTGCGCATGGAGATCGACTCGATGCCCATCGAGATCGACGAGCTGGAGCGCCGGCGCATCCAGCTGGAGATCGAGCGCGAGGCGCTGCGCAAGGAGAGCGACGACGCGTCGCGAGCCCGACTCGAAGCGCTGGAGAGGGAGCTCGGCGACCTGGAGGAGGAGGTCGGCGGCCTCAAGCAGCGCTGGGAGGCGGAGAAGGGTGCCATCGCCGCGATCCGGACCACCAAGGCAGAGCTGGAACAGCTCCAGGTCCGGATCGAGCAGGCGGAACGGGAGGCGGACTTCGCGACGGCCGCGGAGCTCAAGTACGGGACCATCAAGGATCTGACGGACCGGATGGCTGAACAGGAGGCGGCCTTCGCCGCCCTCCAGGGCCCGGGCACCCTGCTCAAGGAAGAGGTCGGCGCGGACGACATCGCCGACATCGTGGCGGCCTGGACCGGGATCCCGGTCAGCCGTCTGATGGAGGGCGAGACGGCCAAGCTCGTGCACATGGAAGAGCGCCTCCACGAGCGCGTCGTGGGGCAGGGCGAGGCGGTCCAGGCCGTGTCCGACGCGGTCCGCCGGGCCCGTGCCGGGCTCAAGGATCCTCGGCGCCCCATCGGCTCG
>JANOTJ010000386.1:0-2080 GCA_031416295.1 Chloroflexota bacterium | reverse complement strand
GTCCACGGTCGTGATCGTCTCGCGCGCCTGGTATTGCGGGTCCTCGAAGATGTCGGCGATCGAGTAGATCGGCCCGATGACGGCCTCCTGGGCCTCGAACGCGGCCAGCACCTCCGCGGCAGTGTGGTCGGCGATCCAGGCACCGATCACCCGGTCCAGTTCCTTCTGGTTCTCGACCCGCCCGGAGTGGTCCTTGAACCACGGCTCGTCGATGAGTTCGGGATGCCCGACCAGGCGCATGACCCGCTCGGCGATCGACTGCGAGCTCGCCGACAGACCGAGCCAGCGCCCGTCCTTGCTCTGATAGGCGTTCCTTGGCGCCGTCCACTCCGTGCTGCTGCCGGTCCGGCCCTGCACGTACCCGAGCTGGTCGTAGACGAGGGCCTGCGGTCCGAGCAGCCAGAAGAGCGGTTCGTAGATGGCCAGGTCGATGACCTGACCCGGCGCCTTGTGCTGGTCGCGATGGAACAACGCAAACATCGTGGCGAAGGTCCCGAACAGCGAGGCCACACCGTCGCCCAGGGCGAACGGCGGCAGTGTCGGCGGACCGTCGGGATGGCCGTTGATGTGGGCGAAGCCGCTGATCGATTCGGCGACCGTGCCGAAGCCCGGCCGGGGCGAGTACGGACCGGTCTGGCCGTAGCCGGACGTGCGCACGATGACGAGCCCCGGGTTGAGCGCGTGGAGCACCTCGGGTCCGACGCCCCAGCGCTCCAGCGTGCCCGGCCGATAGCTCTCGATGAGCACGTCCGCGCTGGTCGCGAGCTCGCGCAGCAGCTGCGCGCCCTCGGGTTTGCTGAAGTCGATGGACACGAGGCGCTTGTTGCGGTTGACGAAGGCCCACCACAGCGAGACGTCGTCCTTCTTCCAGCCGAGGGTCCGAAGCGCGTCCCCGCGCGGATGCTCGATCTTGATCACGTCGGCGCCGAAGTCGGCGAGCAGGGTCGCGATCACCGGCCCCGCGAAGAGCACGCCCGCATCGATGACCCGAAGGCCCGCCAGCGGGCCGCCGGTCCAGGGCGGTTCGAAGCGCTCCTCAGCCATGCAGGCCTCCCTCCACGGCGTCGCGTTCCGCCGCGTACTCCGCGAAGGAGCGGCGAGTCTCGATGAGCTCCACGCGGATCCCGTCGGGATCGATGAGGTAAACGGCGCGACCGCCCTCGTTGGGGCCGATGGTCGGGGTCACCGGGGCCGAGACCGACCGGACCCCGCGGGCGGCAAGGTCCGTGTACAGCGCGTCGAGGTCGTCGACGAAGAAGGCGATGTGGGCCGTGCCCGGATTGGCCGTGCGCGTGTCCACGGGCGTCCGTTCCACGTTCCGGTACTCGAGCAGTTCCAGGACGACCTCCGTGCCGGGCAGGCGCAGGATCGCTGCGTGGATGTCCGCATCGGGATAGCCCACGAGCTCGCGGATGTAGTCGGCCTGCGGGTTCCAGGCAAAGATGACCTCGAAGCCCAGGGTGTCGTGGTAGAAGGCCACCGAGCGATCCAGGTCGGCGACTTGGAGGCCCATGTGATGCGCCTTGGTGATGGATGGCATAGGTCGTGGTCTCCCGGAGGTCGGTGGGTCAGAGGTCGGCCAGCAGGCCGTGCGGATCGGTCACCTGTTGGCCGCCGATCCAGGCCGGATCGACGAGCACGCCGAGGCCGGGCAGGGCCGGCAGGGGATCCATCAGGCCGTCGCGCACGACGGGCTGGATGAGGCAGTCGTCCATGGGGTGGACGCCCGTGCCCGGGACCCCCCATTCGATGGGCGCCTCCGTCTGGCCGAGCGCGCCGAGGACCTGGCTGTGGACGTGCGGGAACATGTGCGGCGCGACCGAGACGCCCTTCGCCCGGGCGGCCGCCACGATCCCGCGCAGGCGGGTGATGCCGCCATTGGTCGTGGCGTCCACCCGGAGCACGTCCACGGCATCGAAGGCGAGCAGGGCCTGCGGATGGTACGAGCCGCCCTGCTCGTCGCCCATCGCGACGGGCGTGCCGATGGCGGCCCGGATCTCGGCGACCATCGCCGCATCGCCGGGCGGGACGATGTCCTCGAACCAGCCGAGGCGCAGGCCGTCCAGGCGCCGCCCGAACG
>JANOTJ010000385.1:0-1723 GCA_031416295.1 Chloroflexota bacterium | reverse complement strand
GAGGGCACGCGCCTGCTCGTCCTGGCGCCGCTCATCAAGGACCGCAAGACCGAGGGCGACCGGATCATCGATGGCGCCCGGCGCCAGGGCTTCGTGCGCGTCCGCGTCGACGGGGAGCAGTACGACATCGGCGATGCCCCGCCCAAGCTGGACAAGTACAAGCGCCACTCGATCGAGGTCGTCGTCGACCGCTACGTCGTCCGTCATGCCGAGGTGCCCGAGGGTGCGGCGCGCGCCGCCGACGGCCGGCCGATCGATCCCGAATCCGGCGAGGTCATCCCGGATCCCGATGCGTCGCGCCTCGCCGACTCCATCGAGACCGCCCTGCGCCTGGGCGAAGGTGCCGTGCTCATCGCCCCGGCGCCACGCGACGGCGAGGTGCCGGACTTCGAGGAGCGTCGCTACAGCGAGCGCTACAGCTGCCCATACGACGGCTTCACGGTGGACGAGCTCGAGCCCCGGTCGTTCTCGTTCAACTCGCCCCACGGGGCGTGCCCGGCCTGCGCCGGCCTCGGCACCAAGCTGGAGATCGATGAGACGCTCCTCATCCCGGACCCTTCCAGGAGCCTGCTGCAAGGCGGCCTCGGTCTCGGCGGCATGCTGTCCACCGACGCGTCGTGGCGGATGAAGATCATCGAGGCGGTCGGCAAGGCCCACGGCTGGGACGTATCGAAGCCGTGGCGCGACTTGCCCGACGAAGCGCGCGACTACCTGCTGCATGCCAGGAAGGACCAGGAGAAGGTCGTCGTCCGCTACCGCCACGAGCGTGGCGAGAACACGTACAAGGCCAACTTCGAGGGCATCATCGCCAACCTCGAGCGGCGCTACCGCGAGACCGAATCGGACTACATCAAGGCCGAGATCGAGAAGTTCATGGTCAGCAAGCCCTGCCCGACGTGCGGCGGCAAGCGCCTCCGGCCGGAGATCCTGGCCGTGACCATCGGGCCGCGCAACGTCTGGGACGTGTCCACGATGTCCATCAAGGACGCGCTGCGCTGGGCGCACGCCCTGACCGCCGAGCTGAGCGACCGCGAGCGGACCATCGCCCAGCAGCTGCTCAAGGAGATCGTGGCGAGGCTCGGGTTCCTGGTGGACGTCGGACTCGATTACCTGACGATGGATCGAACGAGCGTCACGCTGTCCGGCGGTGAGGCCCAGCGGATCCGGCTGGCGACCCAGATCGGGACGACCCTGATGGGCGTCCTGTACATCCTCGACGAGCCCTCCATCGGGCTCCACCAGCGCGACAACGCGAAGCTCATCGCGACGCTCACGCGCCTGCGCGACCTCGGCAACACGGTCCTCGTCGTCGAGCACGACGAGGAGACGATCCGGACCGCGGACTGGGTCGTGGACATCGGTCCCGGGGCGGGCGAGCACGGCGGCGAGATCATCGCCAACGGTTCGCTGGAGGACCTGCTCGCCGAGCCGCGGTCGATCACCGGCGCGTTCCTGCGCGGCGACCGCTCGGTACCGATCCCGACGCAGCGGCGAACGGGCAGCGGCAAGGCCCTCGAGGTCACCGGCGCGCGCGAGCACAACCTGCGCGACGTGGACCTGCGCGTGCCGCTCGGCTGCTTCGTGGCCATCACCGGGGTCAGTGGCAGCGGCAAGAGCACGCTCATCACGGAGGTCCTGTATCGAGCGCTGGCGCGCGAACTCAACGGCTCGCGCGAGCCCGTGGGCGCGCACGAGACCCTGCGCGGCGCTGAGCACATCGACA
>JANOTJ010000384.1:0-1690 GCA_031416295.1 Chloroflexota bacterium | reverse complement strand
GCTCAAGGACCTCCACCTGCCGGAGCTCCACCTTCCCGAGATGTCACGTGAGGACATCGTTCGCGCGTTTGGCGACGCTCGCCGCGACGTGGATCTCAGTCGATTCGATCCGCGCCGCGTCGACCTGTCCAGGGTCGAGCTGCCAAAGGTCGATCTGCCGGACGTAGACTTCTCGAAGATCGATGTGCCAGGGATGGTCAGGACGGCCGCCCAGACGGTCGGGATCGTCAAGCCTCGCCGCTCGCGGCTGCCGTTCATCGCCGGTGGCGTGATCACGGTCGCCCTGGTCGGCTACGCCGTTGCGACATCGCCGCTGGTCCGGCCGCGGCTGGATGCGTTCGCCCGCCGTCTGCGCGAGGGCATCGAGGCGCGCCGCGAGGCGATGCGTCGCGATGACACCGACGTCTTCGATGCGGTCGAGCCGCGCGCCTTCGATGCGGCGGTCGCCGTGCCGATCGAACCGTCCGCCTTCGCGGACTCCGCGCCGATGACCGGGTCGCCGCTCGACGGCTCGTCGCCGCTGCCCGAAGGCCTGGGCAGGGACGTCGCGAGGGTCTGACCGCCCGCCTGGACAGCGGAACACGGGAAACGCCGCCTCGAGGTAGCCCCTACCATCGGCGTTCATGCCACTTCGGGGGGCGCTCGCCGTCCTCGGTCAGGTCCTGGCGAACCGCGACCTCCGGCGGGTCCTCGCTTCATACCTCGCGTTCCACATCGCGGAGTTCGCGACGTGGGTCGCGATCCTGCTCTACGCCTATGACGCCACGGGCCCGGCCTCGGTCGGGGTCGTGGCGCTCATGCAGCTGGTCCCGGCGGCCCTGGCTGCCGCACCGGCCGCCGCGCTTGGCGATCGGTATCCGAGACAGCGTGTCCTGACCACGGGCTACCTCGTCCAGGCGCTGGCCATGTTCGGGACGGCGGCGGCCATGCTCGGCGGAGCCCCGGTCCCGGTCGTGTATGCCGCGGCGACGGTCGCCGCGAGCGCCCTGGTCGTGACCCGACCCACGCAGTCCGCGCTCCTGCCGTCGCTCTCGCGGACGCCCGACGAACTGACCGCTGCCAACGGCGCGGCCGGGGTTGTGGAGGGGTTCGGCGTGCTGATCGGCCCGCTCGTGGCTGCGGCCATCCTCGCCGGATCGACGGTCGGCGTGGTGTTCCTGGTCGCCGGCGGCTCGCTGGTCGTGGCCGCCCTGGCGACGTCCGGCCTCCGCCCGCGTGACGCGCGCTCGCCGGATCGCGTGGCACCAAAGCCCGTGGAGCCGGCGCTCGACAGCTCGTTCTGGGCCGGTCTGCGGGTCGTGGCCCGCGACCCGGACGCGCGCCTGATCGTCGGCCTGCTGACGGCGAAGATGGTGATGGTCGGCGCCGCCGACGTGCTCTTCGTCCTGTTGGCGCTCGAGCTCCTTCAGATTGGCGAGCCTGGCGCCGGCGTGCTCAACGCTGCGCTCGGCGGCGGCACCATCCTCGGCGGGGCGCTCGCGTTCGCCCTCGTCGGTCGGGAGCGCCTGGCGCTCGTCGCGGGCCTGGGCGCACTGGCCTGGGGGCTGGCCATCCTCGCCGTGGGCCTGACCGCGGTCGCGGCGCTCGCCCCGGGTCTCATCGTCATCGGCGGCGCCGGGCTGACGATCCTGGAGGTGAGCGGTCGGACGATCCTGCAGCGCTCCATCCGGGACGAGGTCCTGGCCCGCGT
>JANOTJ010000383.1:0-1633 GCA_031416295.1 Chloroflexota bacterium | reverse complement strand
GAGCGGCGTCGCCGCGGCGACGACCTCGTAGCCGAAGTCGTCACCGAGATCGATCGCGAAGCCGGCCGCGAGCAGCCCTGTCGCCTCCTCGATGGCGGCCTCGATCCTGAGATCGAGGTCCTCGGTAAAGCGAGCCTCCTCGGGACGCCGAAGCTGGTTCGCGTAGCCCCCCTTCACGGCCCAGGATCCAGGCGGGACCGCGTCGAGCAGGCGAGCGAGGAATCGATCGATCGCGACGACGAGGTGGATCCGACGCACCGGAACCCCAGCCCGTCTCGCCTCGGCAGTCATCCGCGCCAGAAGACTCGCTCGTCGCCCAGCAGGTGACGACCCACGGTCCGGGCTCATTGCAATGCCCGGCGGAAGAGCCGGCGCTCCTGAAGTCGGGCGATGTCCTCGCTGGTGAGCATCGCGCGATCCCTTGCCTCTCGCGCGGCGTCCATGAGCTGGTCGGGATCAGAGCCGATCCGTGCCGAGTCGAGGAGTGCCCGACGGGCGGTGTTGACCCACAGTCCGTCGCGCAGGGTTCGGTCGTGGTCGGCGCGATGTCTCGATCGGTGCAGTCGGATCCCGGCTCGCGCTCCGAGGCGCGACGACTCGGGGATCGTGAAGTGGATGGTGGTCGGGATGATGTCCGACAGTCCGAGCAGGCTCAGCGCCGTCTCATGGCTGAACGTGCCAAAGGGGGCGCGGGCCTGGAGCGCATAGAGCTCATCGTTTGCCTCGGCCGGCCAGTGGGGAAGCCGGTAGAGGCCGTAGCCGACCCGGGCAGCGGATCCGTGGTCAGCTCGCCAGGTGAGTGCGCGCCGGCTGATGCCGGCCGTCGCCGCCTGTGCACTCGTGAAATACCCGTGCTGACCCGCAGCAGTGGTGAGAAGCTCGTCCCAAGACATGCGTAAACGTTACGGGAAATGTAACATTTGCGCAAGTCCACGCAATCGTGTGCTGGTCTGCGGGTCAGGCGATCGACCCGGTCAACCAGCGCTCCGTCCCGGTAACCTCGATCACCAGCGGCAAACTGGTTGGGACATCAAGGTGCCTAAGGGTGGTTTGTCTCCTCTCGCCCCGACCAGTCTTACGCACTTCCATCCTGAACTCCCCGCTCATCGCGGCCGCCCAACCTCGGGCCTCCGCCTCGACGCTCGGATATAGCCAGACTTCGTTGGGACCGAGCACCTCGACGCGCTCGAAGAGCGCCTGAACGATGCGGCCCTTGGTCGCCGGCTCGGCGTCGGAGAAGAAGCTCTGGGGTGGGAAGGGGGTTGCGCAATCTCGCCAAATGTCAGGAGAGGTGCGGCGACGGCCTGAGCGTCGGTCTCCTTGCGGTCGATGCGCTCCGTCGTGGCACTCCTTTCACCACCGCGCCCACCTCGACCTGTCTGGTCCGGGAGCACGAACTAGAGCAGGATGAGAGGGCTCGCTTGACAGACACGGTGACAGACACGCTCCCGCGCCCAGCGTGCGCGGCGGTACCCGGCGCGTGCGTGAATTGGCGCCCCCGGCAGGATTCGAACCTGCGACCTTCCGCTTAGAAGGCGGCTGCTCTGTCCACTGAGCTACGGGGACGTGGCGCGAGTCTACCGCTCCGGGTCGTCTGACGGCCGTCCGCGCACGGCGCGCTCGTGCCGACCAC
>JANOTJ010000382.1:0-8854 GCA_031416295.1 Chloroflexota bacterium | reverse complement strand
CTCGACGATGGCCCGCGACCGTGCCAGCACCACGTCCCGTGCCCGCAGTCCGATGAGGGCCAGGATCTCCGCGGGCGCCGACGAGCAGATCGTCGTGTAGTCCTTGAACGCCGCACAGCGGGCCAGCAGGTCGCGGTCGCGGCTGGCCAGCCAGCCGATGCGCAGCCCGGCCATCGCGAACGACTTGGACATCACGCCAAGCGAGACGCCACGCACCATGGCCTCGGCTCCGGCCGGCAGTCGATCGGCCTCGTCGAATTCGAGATAGCGGTAGACCTCGTCGATCAGCAGGGTCGCGCCGGCTTCCTCGGCGATGGCCACGAGCCCCTCGAAGGTGGCCCGATCGGGCTGCATGCCGGTCGGGTTATGGGGCGCGTTGACCACGACGAGCTTCGTCGCCGACGTGACCTGGCGGCCCAGGAGGTCCAGGTCCAGCCTCCAGCCGGCATCCTCGCGCAGTTCGTGGAGGGTCACGTCGGCGCCTGCCGCCCGGGCGACCTCGTACAGGCTCTGGTAGCCGGGCCAGGTGACGATGGCATGGTCGCCCGGGCCGACGGCCACGTTGGCGAGGCAGAAGATGGCTTCCTCGGCCCCGCTGAACACGAGCACGTCGTCGGCCTCGAGGCCGTCATAGAGCGACGCGATCTCCCGACGCAGCAGCGGGTGACCGGTCGATTCCGTGTAGCCCAAGGTCAGCCCGTCCCAGAGCGCCCGCGCCTCATCGTCGGCCAGGGCGAGGACCTCCGCCATCGGATAGCCCTGCAGGTCGGATGCACACAGCACGTGCTCGACGGCGAACTCCCAGCGGGCGAAATAGCGCTCCAGGGCGAAGTCCGCGATGCGCATGACCGCGGAGGCCCGCCTAGCCCTCGACGAGCGCGAAGGCGCCGGTGAAGGTCACGAACGCTTCGCGGTCGAGACCGCTGCCGATGACCACCCAGCTCGGCTTGACTGCGCGATCGACCACGACGACGAGACGCCCGTCGTCAGCCACGATGAAGGTGCCGGTCAGGCCTCCGAAGGCCGCGTCACCCGCCTCGGTCCCTCCCGGAACGCAGCCGTCGGGGTCGTCGCAGAAGGCGCCCTCGCGCAGCTCCAGGCGGGCTCCGCTCGGGCCGCGATAGGCGATCTCCAGCCAGCCGCCGCCGGCCAGTCGGTACTGCCCGGAGGCGACGAACCAGCCGGCGGGCAGGACCGGGCAGTACACCGGCCACTCGACCGTGGCCGCGATCTTGGCGAAGAACTTGCGGTTGTCATCGTTGCCGGCGCAGGCCGCCGCGGATCCCGTCGCGGGTGATGCCAACGGATCGACCGAGGGCGGGACGCTGGGCGCGTCGGACGGCGCCGCGCTGGCAGGGCCCGGTGGGCTTGGCTCGGCAGTGGCCGGCTCGGCGGTGGCCGGCTCCGCGGTGACGTCGGTCGGTTCGCCGGTCACCGCCGCGCCGTCCGACGGACCGTTTGGTTGGCTCGAGCGCTCGAAGACGCCGCCGCACGCCGCCACCAACAGCATGGCGCCCAGGCACAGGATCAGGGGGGACCGACGACGGTCGGGACTGACGGGTCCCGACTCGCGCGATCGACGTCGCGTCACGTGCCGGAGGGTAGCACGCGCTGGAATGTGCCGATCACGCGCTGGTGTCCGCGCGGCTCATGCGCGCGACGCCGAGAGCCGGACGAGGGTCGGCTCGACGCCGAAGACGTCGCGGATCCGGGCGTCGTCGAGGGTCTCGGCGGGCGGCCCATCGGCGACGAGTCGGCCGTCGGCCACGATGGCCACGCGCGGGAAGAAGTGCGCGGCGAAGGCCAGGTCGTGCAGGACGGCCAGGACCGTCGTGCCCCGTGCGTTCAGGTCCACGAGCAGCTCCATGACGTCCACCTGGTGGCGGATGTCGAGATGGACCGTCGGTTCGTCGAGGACCAGGATGGGCGCTTCCTGGGCGAGGGCCAGGGCGATGAACACGAGCTGCCGCTCACCCATCGACAGCGTCCGCACGTCGCGGTCCCGCAGGTGCGCGATGCCCACCCGCTCGAGGGCCGCGCTCACGGCGGCCCGATCGGTGGCGCGAAGGCCCGTCAGCGGCGGCTCGTGGGGCAGGCGGCCCAGGGCCACCACCTCGAACACGGGCATGCCGAAGGGCAGTTCCGCGAGTTCGGGCACGACGGCGACGGTCCGGGCGACCGTTCGCCGGTCCAGTGCGCCAAGGGCCGAGCCGCACAGCTCGACCGATCCGGCGCTCGGCGTGAGCATCCCGGTGAGGACTCGCAGCAACGTGGACTTGCCGGCCCCGTTCGGGCCGACCAGCGCGACTCGATCGCCGGCGGAGATGGCCAGCGACACGTCGCGGATGATCGCTTGCGAGCCGTATCGGACGGTCACCCCGGTCGCGGCAAGGATCGGTACACCGGCGTGCGCCGCGGCCGCGGCCGCCTCGGCCGGCGGCACATCGGCGAGCGACATGGGGCTCGTCACAGTTCGTAGCGGGCGCGCGAGCGACCGAGCAGGAGCACGAAGAACGGTGCACCGATGAGAGCCATCACGACCCCGACCGGGATGTCGCCGAGCATCCGCGCCACGAGGTCCGCGGTGGCCAGCAGCCAGGCACCCGCGAGCGCGGAGATGGGCACGACCCGACTGGCCGCCGGACCGACGACGAGCCGGACCACGTGGGGCACGACGAGGCCGACGAACCCGATGAGCCCGCTGATCGCGACGCCGGCAGCCGTGGCCATCGAGCCAAGGGCCAGCAGCGCCCGACGTTCGCGCCGGACATCGATGCCCAGATGGTGAGCCGCGGCGTCGCCAAGCAGCATCCCGTCGAGGGCGCGGGCGCGCCGGTACACGAGGACGCAGGTGCCGATGATCAGCGGCGCGGCGAGGGCCAGTCGAGGCCACGAAGCCGCGGCGAGGCCGCCCAGCAGGAACGAGAAGATCTGACGCAGTTCAGACCCCGACACGTACATCGCCAGGGTCAGGAACGCGGTTAGCACGGACGCGATGGCGTAGCCCGTCAGGAGCAGCCGGGTCAGGCCGCCCGCTCCCCCGCCGCCACCCAGTCGGAACACCAGCCAGGCCGCGAACAGCGCCCCGCCAAAGGCGAGCCCGTGGAGCAGGCTGAAGGCGAGGATGGCCACGTTGATGGGCAGCAGGACGGCGATGGCCGCGCCGAGCGCTGCCCCCGAGGCGGTCCCGAGCACGTATGGATCCGCGAGCGGGTTGCGGAGCAGGCCCTGGAAGGTGACGCCGGCGACCGCCAGCCCGGAGCCGATGACCATCGCGGTCAGCACCCTGGGCACGCGCAGGTCCCACACGATGGTCTCCACGGCCGGCGTCCAGGTGATCCCAAGGTCGAGCCCGACGGTGCGCCGCAGGATGACCCCGAGCGCCTCGGCCGGTCCGATCGGGACGGTACCCAGGCCGACACCCGCCACCAGCGTCAGGGCGAGGGCCACGAGGAGTGCGCCGGCGACGACCAACGGCCGACCCCGGACCCAGGCGGCGAGGCCGTCGGATCCGAGGCCGCGCGGGAGCGCAGAAGCCGTCATCGAGGCCTCAGGGGGCCACCGGCAGGGTCACGTCCGGCCAGATGACCGAGGCCAGGTTGCGCAGACCGGTCGCCAGGCGCGGACCAGGCCGGGTGACCTCGGTGTCTTCGACGATGCGGATGTCGCCGGACTTGACCGCGGTCATCGCGTCCCAGCCCGGCCGAGCGGTGACCTCCGCGGCGGTCGGCATGTAGTACGCATTGACGCCCAGGACGATCACCTCGGGGTCGGCGGTGATGAGCACCTCGAGCGGGATCTCGTACGAGTTCGGATCGGCCGTGGTGATGGTCTCGGCGCCGGCCAGGGTCACCATCTCGGCCACGAACGACTCGGCCGCCGGCGCATAGATCAGGCCGGTGATGCCGTCGTAGCCGACCTCGTAGAAGACCCGCGGCGGCGTGCCTGCGGACGCCACCGCGGCACTGATGGCGTCGATCTCGGCGCGCATCGAGGCGGTCAGCGCGGTCGCCGCATCGGACGCGCCGATGGCGGCGCCGATGAGCTCGATGTCGCTGAGCACGGCCTCGACGGTCGGGGCGTACACGACGATGACCGGGATGCCCAGCTCGCGCAGCTGGGCGACCGCATCGGGCGGGGTGAATCCGAGACCGGCGGCCACGACGAGGTCCGCCTCAAGGGCGACGATGCGCTCGATATCCACGACGACGGTGAAGCCCTCGAAGGCAATCACGTCGGGCAGGTCGGCGGCCTCGGCCGGGTAGTCGCTGGCGTTGTCGGTCGCAACGACACGGTCGCCGGCGCCGAGCTCGAACAGGATCTCCGTGTTGGCCGGCGAGAGCGACACGATCGACTGGGGCTCGGTCGCGATCTCGGTGACCGTGCCCTCGTCATCAGTGATGGTGATCGGGAAGGCGGGTGCGGGTGTCGGCTCTGGGCTGGCGGTCGCCGAGGGGGCCGGACTGGCGGTGATGGCAGGCACCGTGGAGCCGGTGGCGCCCGGCGGCAGGGACGTCGTGCCGCCCGACGAACAGGCGGCGAGGATGACGGCGACGAGGACGGCGAGCAGGGCCTGGACGGCAGGCAGCCGATGGGCTCGGGCGGACGCGGACAAGGTGGAAAACCTCCGGGATGGCGGGGCAAGGGACGGGCCGGAGGAGGCGTGTCTGACAGACACGAAACCCCCTCGCTTCGGACCGGTCGAAGGAGGGGGGTCAGGTGGTCGAGGTCACGGTCCTGCCTACCTTTCTCTCGAAGGTTCGAGCATGCACCGTGGGGTCGGCGACCGGACTTCCACCCGAGGCTCTCGGATGGTCACCGTAGCGGGACTGTGCCGGAATTCCACCGGCTTCGCGACCACGCGGCGTTGACGAGGATGTCGGCCCGGAGCGTAGCACACGCCCCCGCGCAGCTAAGCGCCAGGTAAGCGACGCTGGGTAGGATGCGCGCCTCGCCCTCCTCCCGCCACCATGTTCCGCCGGAGGAGGTTTCTACCAGATGGTGGAGACACGTTGGTTTCGTCGAGCGGGTCCAGGCATCGCAGCACTGGGAGGTGTGGCGCTCATCGCGGCCACATCGCTCGGCGCGGGCGATCGGCCATGGACCCCACCGCCATGTCCAGGGGTCGCGACCGGCCCCCAAGCCTCGGAACGGGCGAGCGGCACGGCCTGGTTGCGCCAGGATGCGGTCCTCGCCGATGGGACGCTGCGCGGGCAGCGTCTCGCGATCGGCCGGGCCGATGACGCGCGACCCCGGACGATCGAGCTCGCTGTCGAATCGTTCGCGGCCGGGCCCTTCGGCGATACCGTCCTCGTCGGCACGGACGACGGGACGGCCTCGCGCCTGTCGCTGGTCGACCTCGGTCGGGCGTGCGCCTGGACGATCGCGACCTCGGATGCGGTCATCCGGCGGGCGACGCTCGCCCCGGATGGCCGGACGATCTACGAGATGCGCGTGGAGCGCACCAGTCGGGCAGACCTCGGGATCTGGCGACGCTCGCTCGACGGCACGGGCGCGCCGGTCCGGGTCCTTGGGCCGATCGCGGCGGATGCGAGATTCGGCCGGACGTTCGCCACGGAGTTCACCTGGAGCCCCGACGGGCAGCGGCTCGCCGTCGGGTCGTGTGGCGAGGTCGCCTGTCGCGTCCGGGTCCTGGATCCGGCGACCGGGCGCCATCGCCTGGTGGCCGACCCGTCGCTCGGAGCGGTCGTGGGCGTGACCACCGACCACGTCGTCACCCATGGCGCGTGCCGCGGGCTGCCCTGCCCGGTCGTGTCGGTCGCGCTCGGCGATGGGACCCGGACCGTGCTCCACGAGGAAGCCGGCCTGGCCACCGTCACGACCGCCATGGACGGATCGCCGAGCGTGGTCATGGAGGTCGGTCCCGGCGGGCGCGAGCTGCGCGTCGTCGGCACGGACGGCCGAGGTGCTCGTGACCTCGGTCGCGCGCCCGAGGGCCGCCGCCTCGTCGTGCCCAGCGCGACTGCCGGAAGCGCCACGGTGCCAGCCGGCTGGCTCATCTTCGGCCCCGGCGGGCGCCTCGCGCTCGACGGTCCGACACCCGCCCTGTTCCGCCACATCACGGACGGTCCGACCGTCCGGCTGGACGAGGTGCCTCGATGAACCGGTCCCGATCCCATCGCCTGCGTTCGCTCATGGTGGTCGCGGCGACCATCGCCGCCATCGCTGGTCCGGGCGCGGTCCCGGCCGCCGGCCACGGCCCGGACCCGATCGTGGGCGGCGACCTGTGGGCACAGGACCAGGCCGTCCTGTTCCGCTGGCGGAGCGGCGCAGCGCCACCGAGCCAGATCGCCACGGCGATTCGGGCTGCCGCTGGCGATGCGAACGCGACCCGCGGGGCGCGTGCCGCCACCTTCAGCTACGACACCGGCGGGACCAGCCTGATCGGGTACGGCGACGACGCCCCATGCGGGGTCAACGGCATCGCCTGCTTCAATCGCTCCGGGGCGCCGGCCAGCTTCACCATGTGGCTGCGCGAGCAGGGCCACGTGTTCGACTGGGGCACGATGCGCTGGTGCCAGATGTACGACGAGCCGCCGAACGGCTGCTACGACGCCGAGACCATCGCCCTCGATGAGTTCGGGCACGTGCAGGTTCTCGCCCACCACGCCAACTACAGTGATGATCGGGACTACCTGGACGCCGTCGTGCAGACCTACAGCCGGACGCGACCCAAGGCCGGCTGGGACATGCACGAGTTCGGTCGCTGCGACGTGGCCACGCTCCAGCGTGTGTACGACGTGCCCAAGTCCACGACCCCCATCTCGACCTGCCTCGACCTCGATACCACGCTCGCCCTCAAGTCGAGTGCTACCGCGCTGCCCTTTGGTTCGTCGGTCACCCTGACCGCGACGCTGCGGGTGGTCGACGATCCCGCCTACGACCGACTGGGCGGCAACCCGCTCTCGTCCCGGACCGTCAAGCTCCAGCGACGAGCGGCCGGATCGACCACCTGGACCACGCTCGCGACGATGGCCGCCGGAACGTCGGCGGGCACCTACGTCGCGAGCGCTACGATCACGACCACGGTCGAATTCCGAGCCGTCTTCTCGACTCCGTCGAGCGAGGGCATCAACGGCTCCACGAGCTCGATCGTCAAGGTCGCGATGTCCGGTTGCACGCGGGCATGCCCGCAGGCGCAGCCACCCACCAGCCAGTGATCACGTGGAGGTGACCATGGACCCGCTCTCGACCCGCCCGACCCTGACGTCCCGGTCCTGGAGGCACGTCGGCGCCGGCTCCCGTGCCAGCGTGCTCGTCAGCCTGGCGCTGCTTGCCGGTGCCTGTGTCGGCGCGGCCGGCCCCTCGGTGGCGCCCTCAAGTGCGGATCCGGGGGTGGCCACCTCGGTACCGCCGGCCGCCGCACTGTCGGTCGACGGGGGTGACCCCGTCGCGGGCCAGCTCGGCCCGTACACCTGGGGCTCGACCGGGACCGCCACGGGGTGGCTTCCCGGTGCACCCATCTCGGTGGGCGACGGCGAGACCCTCCTCGTCACGCTCGATCCGCCCACGGATGTCGCCACGTGGTCCGCCCGGTACGTGCCCGCGGGATCGGACAGTCCGAGCGGCGCCCTGGATCTGCCCGGGACGGGCGAAGTCGGGGCGTTCCGGGCGCCGCCAGTCGGGCGCTGGACCGTCGAGGTCAGCCTCGTGTTCGGCGCTGGTCGCGGCGAAGCGCGCTACGCCTGGGAGGTGACCGTCGAGTAGCCACGGGTGGCGACACCCGAATGCGCGCCTCGGTCGGTCAGACCGCCGCCGGTTCGGGCTGGCCGACCGCGAAGATGGAGACCTGGGCCTCCTCGGGCAGCATCACACCCATGACCTTCTGGAGGGTGAGCAGGTGGACACAGGAATCCCAACTCTCGAAGTAATGACAGGTGCATCGCCATATGCCGGAGTCGAGCGCGACATGGTGCGTGTCGTTGTCGCCACGGAACGTGAGCGACAGTCGATCGATGGTGATCCGATCAAGCTCTCGCGCGTACCGATTCGCCTTCTCGACCTTGCCGATCAGTGAGCTATGCATCGCCGGTCTACCTCCGTCGCCCAGCAGGGCGCTCACGAGGCCGCCGTCCGGTCATGCACCTCGACCGGTAGGGGCGGTCGCGTCCCCGAATCTTACACCCGCGGCGGCCGTCGGTCATCCAGGAAATCGTACCGGGGCGATCCACCGGCTCGTGGAGGCGAGTCGCTCAGGTCGTCAATCCAGGACCACGAGGTCCGTCGTGACCGGGATCGGGTTCGCCAGGCAGTCGCGGACCGGGGAGGTGTCCTGGACGTACTGGCACAGCTCCTCCAGTTGCTCCGGGGTCGCGTTCGGCGACTTCACCCAGCCGGTGGCGCGGATCGCGGTGAACCCGGCTCGCGGTCCGTCCAGACCGACGAACGTTCGCAGGTCGATATCGCCTTCGACCTCGTAGCGCAGCTCGGTGATGTCGATGCCACGGGCCGCCGCGTTGTAGACATAGCCCACCGCGTAGCAGAACCCGAGCGCCTGGAGCAGGAGCTCGACCGCGTTGGGGCCCTCGTTCGAGCCGAGCAGGACCGGCGGTTCGTCGCCGATGAGACGGAACGCCTCGGGTCGCACCACCGGCTGGCCGGCATGGACGAAGTCCTTGATCTCACCTTCGTTGCGGGCGCCGGAGCGCCAGGTGCTCGATGCCTTGAACGTGAGGGCGCCGACGCTCGCGTCCTGCTGGACGGCCCCGATCGTGGCCATGAGCTGCTCGACGTTGACGCCGTTCCGAGCGGTGACGGTGGCCATCGGTCTACCTCCTGTCGTGCGGTTCGTCTCACGTGGACGACCGCTTCGGGGGTAGTGACGCCTGGCCGA
>JANOTJ010000381.1:0-2374 GCA_031416295.1 Chloroflexota bacterium | reverse complement strand
AGGTTGACCATGTGGCCGTGGGTCAGGATGTGGACCCGCTTGCCGTCACGCAACAAGAGGGTCGTGATGCCGTCCGTGACCTCGTCCACGGACGCGACCGACGGATCGGCGAGGAGCGCCGGCTCGTCCAGCTCCCAGGGCAGATGCCCGGCGCTGATGAGCACGACGCCGTCGCGCAGGATGGCGAGGTCCGACGGGGTGATGACCCGCGGCGCACCCGTGACCGTCACCACGATGTCGGCCGAGGCCAGCGCCGCCTCGCGCTCCGGCACATCGAACCCGTCCAGGAGCGCCCGCAACCGCAGCACCTCCTGCGGCTCGACGACCGAGACCAGGCTGTTGTAGCCCCGAAAGTAGGCGGCCACGCCACGCCCGACCGAGCCGTAGCCGAAGACGACGACGCGCCGACCGTTGGTGATCCGGTTGGTGATCCGGATGAACGACTCCACGGTCCCGGCGCCCACGGCGTGGGTGTTCTCGCCGAACTGCTTGATCGGGCTGTCGTTGATGACCAGGATCGGCATGCCGAGCTGGTCGCGCAGGGGCATCAGCCGGTCGCGCCCCGACGTCGTCTCCTCGGTCCCACCGCGGAGGCCGTCCCAGGGCGCCTCCAGGTAGCGCGAGAAGAGGTCCCCACCGTTGTCCAGCATCAGGTCGGGCTTCCTCTCGAGGACGCCGCGCAGGAAGCGGTCGTGCTCGGCCGGATCGGCCGTCGGCCCGCCGATGACCTCGATGCCGTTGGCCCGCAGGTAGTCCACCGTCTCCTGCTGCGTGGAGTTCAGATTGCCGGTACTGACCACGTCGGCGCCGCCGCGGCGCAGCACCATGAGCAGCGCAGCCGTCTTGGGTTCGAGATGAATCCCCGTCCCGATGCGCAGCCCGGCGAACGGCTGCGTCCGCTCGAACTCCACGCCCGTCTGCGCCAGCAGCCGCGCGCTGCCCGCCACCCACTCGAATCTCGACACGCACACGCTCCTTCACGAGACCACGACACGGCCATGACGCCGGGCCGGTAGCGTACGACCGGATGACCTCTCGCATCGTTCCCGTGGCGCGCGGCCTCCTGGACCGGTTCGTGCCGCGCGGCGCGGTCGTGCTGTCCGTGCTGACCTTCGCGAGCTACCTGATGGGCCTGGTGCGCGACCGGATCCTCACCCGGACCTTCGGCGCGGGCACGGAACTCGACACCTTCAACGCAGCCTTCGTCATCCCGGAGCTCACCTTCGGGGTCATCGTCGCCAGCGGCCTCGCGGCTCCGTTCATCCCGATCTTCGCGGGCCTCCGCCGCGATGACGGGGAACCCGCGGCGCATGCCTTCGGCCAGACCATCCTGACAATGGCCGTGCTGGCGATGCTCGCTGTCTCGATCGTGCTGTTCATCATCGCGCCGTTGACCGTGGAGATCGTGGCTCCCGGGTTCGGGCCTGCACAGCGCGAACGTTACGTGGAGCTGTTCCGGGTCATGTGCGCGACCCAGATCCTGTTCGCAGGCTCCATGGCCCTGGGCGAAGTCCTCGTGGCGGAGCGACGCTTCGCGTTCTATGGGGCCGCTCCCCTGCTGTACAACCTTGGCATCGTGCTCGCGACGCTCGCGCTCGCGGGTACGCTCGGCATCGTGGCACCGGCCATCGGCGCGGTCCTCGGCGCGGCGCTCCATCTCGGGATCCGACTCGCAGGTATCGCGCGGACCTCGTTCCGGCCCCGACCGCGCCTGGCCATCCGCACCCCGGCCATCCGCGAGTTCCTGGGGCTGATGCTGCCCAAGACCGGCTCCAGCCCCATCGAGCCGTTGACCTTCCTGTTCTTCACCAGCGTCGCCTCGGGTCTGGCCGCCGGCAGCATCACGACGATCGGCCTCGCCCGAAATTTCCAGAGCGTGCCGGTCAGCCTGATCGGGGTGGCGGTCGCCGTGGCCGCGTTCCCGGTCCTCGCGGCGACCTTTGCTGCCGGCGATCGAGTGGCGTTCATCGGCCAGATCCGCCGAGCCGGGACGACCGTCGGCGTGTTGACCGGCCTCGCCGCCATCGGCCTCGCCATCGTCGGTCCGCTGGCCATCGATGTCCTGCTTGGCGGCGGTCGCTTCGATGCCGACGACGTGGCGCGGACCGCGGGCGTCCTCGCGGTGTTCGCCATCTCCGTGCCCTTCGAGAGCCTCGGCCACCTGGTGAGCCGGGCGATCTATTCGACCCGCCACACGCTCGGTCAGGTCGTGGCGTCGCTCGTCGGCTTCGGGGTCGTGCTCGTCACGACCTCGGCCCTCATCGGCCCGTGGGGCGTGCTGGCGATCCCGGCCGGGTTCTCGCTCGGAGCGGCTGTCCGCCTGATCCTGCTGCTGGGCGTGCTCGCGATCCGCGTGCGGCGGATGCCGCCTGGG
>JANOTJ010000380.1:0-1660 GCA_031416295.1 Chloroflexota bacterium | reverse complement strand
GGTCTTCGCGTTCATGCCGAGAGCGATGTCCGTGTGGTCACTGATGTAGCAGGTGTCGCCGGCCTTCTGGACCGGCGGGCCGAAGAAGCCGATCTTCATACCCTGGCCCACGAAGTAAGAGATGTCCCAGGAGCCCGCCGGGTAGATTGCCGCCTTGCCGCTGACGAAGTACTGCTGGGCGTCCGGGTAGGCGATGCCTTCGAAGTCGCTGGGTAGGTAGGGCGCCCAGCCGGCCAGTTGCTCCAGGGTTTCGACGTACGGGGCATCGGTGAGCTTCGCGGTCCCGGCGACGAGCGCCTTGCGGCCCTCCTCGCCCTCCCACAGGTTCGGCCCGATGTTCTGGAAGCCCATCGTAGCGGCCTCCCACTGGTCCTTCGTGCCCATCGCCAGCGGGGTATACGTGCCGTCTGCCTTGATCGTGTCAAGCAGTGCCGTGAACTCCTCGACGGTGGCCGGGGTCGCCGTGATGCCCAGCTTCTCGAACGCTTCGACGTTATAGATGAAGCCGTGGATGACCGAGGCCATCGGGACGCAGAAGACGTCCGATCCATCGTCGGTGATCCACGCGCTCTTCGCGACATCGCCGAAGTTCGCGAGTCCGGACAGGTCGTTGAGTGAGGCGAGGTGGCCCGCCTGGAACAGGGCGAGCGAGGCGTCGAACGGCCGGCAGGTGATGAGGTCGCCCGCAGTGCCCGCCTCGAGCTTCGTGTTCAGGACCCCGTTGTAGTCCGCCGGCGCGGTCGGGCTGAAGGTGACCTTGATGTTCGGAAACTTCGTTTCGAACGCCGGGATGATCTTGTCCTCCCAGATGGCAAGATCGTCGTTTCGCCAGCTTTCGATGGTCAGGTTGACGACCTCACCGCCGCCCGTTGAGGCGGCTGGCTGCGATGCCGCCGCCTCGCTGGCGGGAGCGGTGGATGTGCCTGGATTTGCGCTGCTGCACGCCGCGAGCACGATCGCGAGCGCGGCACCGATGGCCGGGAATGTGCGCTTCAAGGTGATACTCCTCCTCCTGTGGCGCGAACGTCTGATCGCGCCGTGCTCCCTTGACAGATGGATGCTCGGGTCTCCGTCCGCGTCACCTCCCCTGCTGGTCGCGCCGGCGGGGCGGTGCGGGAGGTATGCGGGCGAACTGGAGCGCACCGAAGGCCGGCTCCGCCTCGAGCCGTCGGGCGCGGTAGCCCAGCGTCGCGAGGGTGGCGGCCACCGCCGCGAGCACCGGCGAGCCGTCGCCTGCGATGCCTCCGGCGCCGACGACATCGACCGGCCGAGCCGGCTCAGCCAGGCCGTCCTCGCGGACGAGGCCCACTGCCCGCGCACACCCTTGCACGAGCGCGACCAGCTCGGCGGCGGAGCCGGCGACGAGGCGTCGCGCGACCGCGTCGCCATCGTCGGCCGCCCCAAGGACGTGGCCGGCGAGCGCCGCGATCTCCGATGCCGGTGGCGGCGGGTAGAGACGCCGGAGCAGGTCGAGGGGTTCCGCCAGCCCGAGCGCCCCGAGGATCCGCGCCGTCAGCTCGGTCGCCGGCCCCCGGCCGTCGGCCGCCTGGCTGATCGCGCGGAGCGCGAGCCGGCCAAGTTCGTATCCGCTCCCCTCGTCGCCGAACAGGTAGCCCCAGCCGCCGACGGCCGCCTCGCGGCCGTCCGTACCAACGCCGTA
>JANOTJ010000379.1:0-3614 GCA_031416295.1 Chloroflexota bacterium | reverse complement strand
CGAGGCCGGCGGCCATCTCGTCTGGACGGCGCACAACGTCCTGCCCCACGACTCGCGGTTCCCGGCGGCCGACGCGGCACTCCGGCAGGGGCTGGCGGATCGGGCGCTGCTCGTCCACGTGCTCGCGGGCGGGACTGTGGACGCCGTCGGCGATCGATACCGGATGCCGCCGGCCGAGCGGCTCGTCCACGTGCCACATCCCTCGTACGTGGGCGCGTACCCGACCGGGCCGGCGCGCGACCAGGCGCGCCAGGAGCTCGGGCTCACGCCGGACGAGCTCGTGTACGCCTTCGTCGGCGCGATCCGGCCGTACAAGGCGCTGGATGAACTGCTCGATGCGTTCGACGAGGTGTGCGCCGCGGATCCCTCGCGGCCGCGGCGGCTGCTCGTGGCCGGCAACCCGGACGGCGGCCCGGCCATCGAGGGCGCGCTCGATCGATGCCTGGCGCACCCGAACGTGCTGCTCCACGCTCGACGGCTGCCGCCCGAGGACCTCGCGGTCATCCTCCGAGCCGCGGATGTTGCGGTCCTCCCGTACCGCGACGCGCTCAACTCCGGCGTGCTCATGCTCGCGCTGACGTTCGGACTGCCGGTCGTGGCGCCGGCGATCCCCGGCGTGACGGAGCTCGTGGATGACGCCGTCGCGGCGACGTTCCAGCCCGGCGAGCCCGGAGCATTGGCGGCGGCGCTGCGGCGCGCGGATCAGCTCCCCGGTGACGCCGCCACCGCCCGAGCCCTCGCCATCGCCGCCGCCCACGACCCCGACACCCTCAGCACCCGCTTCGCGTCAGCTCTCCGTTCCGCTTTGGACGCAACGCCGTAGTTCGCGGCCGAACGCTCGGGCTACTCGCTCATGCGGGCCCGCGTAGAACGCCATCGGCGCGATCGGCTCCGGCCGGTGACGCCGGAACCAGTCGTTCTCGGCTTGACATTGAATGGTTATAGCGCCAGTGTGGCTCTATCCATTCAATCTGGGGGCCAGGAGTGGAGGTTACGGCGCTGCCGACGACGGTCGAACGAGTCTGGGAAGGCGATCCGGGGGCCCATGGCGGCCGGCGCGCGCGCGCCACCTTCCGGTACCGGGCGTTCCTTCCGAGTCCGATCGCCGAACTCCAGCCGACCGTGCCCTTCGAGACGGCTGACCTCGCCGCCGATGCCGAGACCGCGATCAGAGCGCTGAACGACAAGGCGTCGATCGCCGGACTCGAAGCCATCGGGCCGCTGCTCCTTCGATCGGAATCCGTCGCGTCATCGCGAATCGAGGGCTACGACGTCAGCGGCCTGAACCTCGCCCGCGCGCTGATCGATCCCCGAGCCGCGAGGGGGAGCGCCCGGATCGTCGCCGCGAACGTCTCCGCGATGGAAGGGGCGATCGCGATCGGGGAACGCCCCGGTGCGATGGATGTCGCGGATGTCCTGACGATCCACGGGACCTTGATGGCGGGCCAGGCACGAGCACGACCGGGCCAGTTCCGTGATGAGCAGAACTGGATCGGCGGGCGCCTCGGCAACCCGTCCGATGCTCGATACGTCCCGCCGCCGGAGGACGCGGTGCCGGGCCTGATGGACGATCTAATGGCTTTCATGAACCGGGACGACCTTCCGGCCGTCGCACAGGCGGCGATCGCCCACGCGCAGTTCGAGACGATCCACCCATTCATCGATGGCAACGGGCGCGTCGGCCGGTGTCTGGTGCATGTCGTTCTTCGTCGACGCGGCGTCGCGCCGCGATTCGTCCCGCCCGTGTCGATCGTCCTGGCCGCACGTCCCACGGCGTACGTCGCAGGCCTCGAAGCGTTTCGCGATGGGCACGTTGCCGAGTGGATCAGTTCGTTCGCAGGTGCAACGCAGTTGGCGGCCGCGGCGTCGATCGAACTGGCGGATCAGGTCGTCGTGCTGCAACAGACCTGGCGCGAGCGTGCCGGGCGGCCACGGTCCGGTTCGGCCGCGGCCAAGCTCATCGAGCTGCTCCCCGCGCTGCCGGTCCTCTCCGCTCCGACCGCCCGCGCCGCCATCGGCGTGAGCCAGCAGCAGACGCTGGTTGCCCTCAAGCAACTTGCCGAGACCAACGTCCTCCGCCAGATCAGCGCCGGCACGTACGACCGCCAGTACGCCGCAACCGAACTGTTCGACCTCGTCGCGGCCTACGAGGAACGGATCACGCTGCGGTAGTCATCGATCGCGATGCAGAAGCCGACCACCCAGCCGCGGTCAGCACGCGGGATGGAGATCCCAATCCCACCAGCGGCTCGGCGGCCCACTGCGCTCGAGGGCACCGGAGTGTCACCCGGCCACGTCGCACTCGAACCTGGGGGAATCGAAGGCTGTGACCGCCGGGAACTTGAAAGGCGACGACCTGGGGTCCGGGATCGGTCTCTGGCTACGGTGGACGGGGCTCGCGCTCCTGATCGGAGGGATCAGGCAGTCGGCGGCTTGTACGCCTGGAGGGCGGCAGCAGCCTGCTTGACGATGGCTGCCTGCTCGTCGTGGTCGAAGATCTGGTGGGTCTCGATACCCACGACGGCGCCAGCGGCACCGACCGCCGCCGCCAGCGCTGCGGCTGTCACGCCGTCGGGCACGTTGGAGATCAGGAAGCCGTCATGTTTCCCTTGCATCCAGTAGAAAGCTTCCTGCGTGCCCCCGAGCGATTCGACGAGCGCTTTTCCTGCGGCGGAGCGGTCGCTCGGACGCTCGATCATCGCCTTCGCGGACTCGCCCGTGTACGAAAAGAATGTGATGAACCTGGGCATTGCGTGCCTTCCTTTAGTCGGCGCGTCACGCCGCTCGGCCGGAGGATCGGTCTCGCCAGTGGCACTGCGCGACGGTCAGGGCGACCGTACTTGGAACCGCCGCGCTGATGGGAACTCGATCGCTCCCGTGCCTCCCTCCTGGCCGGCGGAGTGTGCGCGCATCTGCCAAGGATTTGTCAGGGTGTCCCGTTTCTGGCGCGAGCTGGCCTTCTCTCACCGCGACCGATCCGAGTGCCAGGTGTACGACCGCTGCGAGGACGTCGCCGCTCCGGCCAATGACAGCGCCATCGTCGTGATGGCCACCGGACCGGATGGCAGCCGGGTGCTCCTCGACTCGACGCCCCAAGCACTCGGCGTCATCACGTCCGGGCCCGTTGTGACTGCGATCCCTGCCGGCGACCGGGCAACCCTAGTCTTCCGGCGTCCGCCTCGTGCGCCTCCAGGCGAGGGCACCCCCGAACAGGCCGGCCAGCAGCACGGGAATCAGCGGAACGGGACTGGTCGAAGGGGCGGATGCCTGGATTGGCGCCGTGTCGGTCATCGGCAGCGCCACGAGGCGCGCGATGTTCCTCATGGTCACGGTCTCGCGATGCCGGCCCGGTGGCCCGGCTCCGGTCGTCCATCCAGCCAGCCCTTTCGTGAGTTACTTCACTCCCGGCCGCGCCCGGCCCGGTACCACGCCCCAGCGCCAGCCAATGTACCGATGGCGACGATGAGGACCCATGGGAGCCCAGGCCACAGCACGGACGCGCTCGCCTCTGGCGGAGCCATGTCGGTCTGGGGCAGGCCTGCGAGTCGGCGGATTTCGGCGAGCCTATCCGCATCGCGGACCTTGCTCATCGCGTTATAGGTCGTGCGTGGCTG
>JANOTJ010000378.1:0-9614 GCA_031416295.1 Chloroflexota bacterium | reverse complement strand
CCGACGCCTTCTCCGACGTCGACTCGTGACGGTCGCCCGCCGACTGGCCGCGATCGAGACCTCGCTCACCCCGACCCAACGCATCCTCGTCTGGCTCGACGAGGCCCACGCCTACGGGTCCCTCAGCAGCCACGTCGACTCCCTATTGGACCAGCCTCCCGACACGTTTCCGATCAACCGGCTCGCCAGGGAAGCTGCGATGGCGACCCGGTCGTCCCTCCGCGGCAAGCCTGCCGAGTTGGTCGACGCCGCGGTTCGAAAGGTCCTCCGCGACACGATCTTCCGGTTCGCGCTCGTGATGCGGATCAATATCGTCGGCCACGAGTTGATCGATCGGCAGGCCCTCCTCTACCTGGTCTTTGCAGGCCAGCTCGCCGTGCTCGCAACGAACGACAGGAAGGAGCGTCGAGAAGACCTCGAGTACCTGCGTCGGCTCGCCCTGTGCCGCGACCTATCCATCGACCGGGTCAACGACCTGTTGGCGGCGGAGGCGGCCCGCTCCACCGCCGAGGCTCGGTACTTCGAGGGCCGTGTCGCGCTGTTCCCGATGTCGTAACAGCCTGGGCCGAGCGACTGCGGCTGGCCCAGGAGCTGACGGTCATGGCGGATCGCTTCGCCGAGCTCGACGGGTTGCCGCCCGCCGCGCCACCGGACCCGGAGGGGGTTGCAGCGCGGGTGACCGCGCTTCTCGCGGACATGCCGGAGATACGTGCTCGAACTTCCGACCCGGAGCACGTAGGTGCGGGGTTCCGGACGCACGAAAACGCCCGAAGGAACTACCGGTCCGTAGTCGACACCACCAATGTAAACACCGGCAATATCGCTTGCGGTCTGGAGCCCCTTCGGGCAAGACCTACGATACACGATGCGGTTACCAGTTGAGAACCCCGGTTATCCACGAGAATCCAGGTCCGAGGCCTTCCTGGGGGCGGTTATCCACAGTCTGTCCACGAACGGCCTTCGCTCAGGGCTTCCCGTCGGCTCGTCACACCTCGAGGGGCCACTCCTGGGCGTCGTGGAGGACCGGCACACCGCGTGCATCCAGCGCGAGGACGCCATGCGCATCCAGCGCGAGGGCGCCGCCGGTAGCCCCGTCACGGTGCGACGCGACGACGACCTGCGACTCGGCCGTAATCCGGATGATGCTCCCCTGCCCCGCCGCCAGCAGCGCCGAGCCGAAGGGATCGCCCTCGATGCCGACAGCCGTATCTGGTGCCCACTGGATGACCACGGGCGTCACGCCGCGGGGCCCGACGATGTTGCCGTGGGCCGATCGGCCGTCAGGGGCTGGGTGCAGCGTCACCATCCCGCCCGCCGTCTCGAGCTCGAGACGCGCAAAGCCGCCACCCGGATCAAGTTCGATGAGGCCGGCGTGGCCGAGCGTGCCGTCAGCACCGGTCAGTGTCCAGCGCCAGCGCCGACCGTGACGTCCTTCCGCGACGGACCAGGCAACGGCGCGGCCGTCCGCGAGCCGGCCGTGGCCTGCACGCCGGAACGGTTCGGCGGGCATCAGCTGGCGGCGAGATCCGTGCCGGCGACGTCGGACGTCTCGGCCTGGGCCAGGGTCCAGGCCGCGGCGATGGCCACGAGTTCCCCGGCGAGGGCCGGTGCCACGCGTCCGTGCACGCGGACGTCGCGCTCCCCGTACTCGACCTCGACGGTGCCGCGCTCGCGGACGCGCGCGAGCAGCTCGCCCTCGGTGTACGGCACGGCCACGTCGACGTCTTCCCAGAGCGAGGCCAGGACGGCCGCGACCTCGGCCCGGAGCGTGTCCAGGCCGAAGCCCGTGAGCGCCGAGACGAGGACCGCACCAGCGATGGCCGGCGCGGGAGCCGACCCGTCCAGGGCTGCCCGCTCGACGAGATCGGCCTTGTTGAGCGCCACGACCCGCGGCTTGTCCCCGGCCCCAAGCTCATCGAGGACCGTCTGGACTGTCGCCCGGTGTTCCTCGCGATGGGGGTCCGCGGCATCCACGACCTCGATCAGGACGTCGGCGCGGTTGACCTCCTCGAGGGTCGCCCGGAAGGCGTCCACGAGCTGATGCGGCAGCTTGTGGATGAAGCCCACCGTGTCCGTGACGATGGCCGTCTGCCCGTCGCCGAGCTTGACCTGCCGGGAGGTCGGGTCGAGCGTGGCGAATAGCTTGTCCTCGGCCTTCGCGACCTCGGACCCCACGAGTGTGTTGAGCAGGGTGGATTTGCCGGCGTTGGTGTAGCCCACGATGCCGACGGTCGGCCACAGGCGCCGGTCGCGGCCGCGTGCGGCGGTCTCGCGCTGCTGGCGCACGTGCTCGACCCGTTCCTTCATCTTGGAGATCCGGGTCCGGATGATCCGCCGGTCCGTCTCGAGCTGGCTCTCACCCGGACCCCGCGAGCCGATGCCGCCCTGGGTCCGCGACAGGTGGGTCCACAGGCGGGTCAGGCGAGGCAGCTGGTACTCGAGCTGGGCGAGCTCGACCTGGAGGCGGCCCTCGTGGGTCTGCGCGTGCTGGGCGAAGATGTCCAGGATCAGCCGGCTGCGATCGATGACCTTGACGTTGAGCAGCTCCTCCAGCGAGCGCTGCTGCGATGGCGACAGCTCGTCGTCGGCGATGAGCACATCGAAGCCCGTCTCGCGCTTGGCGGCTGCCAGGTCCTCCGCCTTGCCCTTGCCCACGTACCAGTTGGGGTCCACGTGGCGGCGGTTCTGCCACTCGGCGCCCACGACGTCGACGCCCGCGGTCGCGGCGAGGCTGGCCAGCTCGACCAGGGACTCCTGCGCGGTCCAGCCGTCCTCGCTGCCGGTATCGACGGCGACGAGAAAGACCTTTTCTACGGGCGGCTTGAGATCGACCAGGGTTCGGGTCATGGGGGTGCAGGATACCCCGATGGGCCTTCCGGGCGGGTCACCCCGTCCATTCGGGCCATGTCCGTGGCGAGTGACGCGCCCCGAGACTGGCGCTTGATGTCCATACCCGATCGATCTCCAGCTACCCTTGGGTGGATCCGTCCATCCATGCCGGGCCGCGACCTGCCCCTGGCCGAGTCGTCGCTCCGGCAGTGGTCCATCCGCGCCCTGGCCCTCCTGGCCCTCAGCGTCAGCGTCGCCTACCTGGTGTGGCGCGCCGGCTGGACCGTCGCGGTCGATGTCTGGTGGGTGTCCCTCCCGCTCCTCGTCATGGAGATCCACGCGGCCATCGGGCTCGCGTTGTTCACCTTCTCCCTGTGGGACGTCGACCGTCGGCCGACGGTCCGTGACGTCACCGCCACGGACGCGCGCATCGCCGTCCTGATCCCGACCTACAACGAGGGTATCGAGGTCCTGATGCCGACCGTCGCGGCGGCTATCGCGATGCGCGTGAGCCACGAAACGTGGGTGCTCGACGATGGGGACCGTCCAGCCGTCGCCGACCTTGCCCGCACGCTCGGGGCGCACTACCTTGCCCGTCCCTCGCACGAGCACGCCAAGGCCGGAAACGTCAACCATGCCCTGCGCTTCGTGGACGCGCAGTTCGTGGCGATCCTGGATGCCGATCACGTCGCCTCACCCGACTTCCTGGTGCACACCCTCGGGTACTTCGACGATCCAGGGATCGCCCTCGTTCAGACCCCCCAGGAGTTCTACAACGTCGACTCGTTCGAGCACGAATCCGGCGGCGTCACGAGTTCCATGGGCGACGCGGGCAGGGTCGACCGGTTCCACGAGCAGGCGCTCTTCTACCGCGTGCTGCAACCGGGCAAGAACCGCTGGGGAGGCGCCTTCTGGTGCGGGACCGGGGCCGTCATTCGGACCTCGGCGCTGGCCGAGGTCGGCGGTGTGGCGACCGAGACCATCACCGAGGACATC
The DNA here is from genome assembly GCA_031416295.1 of Chloroflexota bacterium. GTDB lineage: Bacteria > Chloroflexota > Limnocylindria > Limnocylindrales > CSP1-4 > SPCO01. Next base: position 5,789 of record JANOTJ010000378.1, on the reverse strand, counting down.
CACACGACCATCCGCCTCCATCGGCGCGGCTGGCGGACCATCTACCACAACGAGGTCCTGGCTCGCGGGCTTGCCGCATCCGATGCCGCGACGTATCAGCTCCAGCGTCACCGCTGGGGCACCGGTGCGATGCAGGTCCTGCGCACCGAGAACCCGCTCTTCGTGTCGGGCCTGCGCCTTCGCCAGCGCCTCGCCTACGCGGCCACACTGCTCGGCTGGTTCGATGCGTGGCGATCGCTCGGATACCTGGTCCTGCCCATCATCGTCATCGCCTCAGGGGCGGTGCCGATCCGGGCTGAGCCCCTGACCTTCGGCATCGCCTTCGGCGCGAACTTCGTCCTCGGCCAGCTTGCGCTGCGCGCCCTGTCGCGCGGCTGCCACCGCCCGATCCTGTCGGTCCTCTTCGAGTTCGTACGGATGACCCCGAACCTGTTGGCCACGACCACCCTCCTCACCGACCGCCGCGCCGCATTCAAGGTCACGCCGAAAGGCAGGACCGCCGAGGGTCGCCAGCCGACGCATGTCCCGCGGCCGCTGACGGCGGTCCTCCTCTTGAGCGTGCTCGCAGGGGCCTGGTACACCCTGACCCTGCTCGGTGCCACCCCCGTCGTCTACGCCATCCCATGGGCCGTCCATGCGGCCGTCGCCTGGATGCTCGTGAATGTCGGCCTCGTGTGGCTCGCCATCCGTCGAATCCGCGCGGACAAGTACGCACCCGAGCGCCGCTCGAGCGTACGATTCGAGACCGACCTCGCCGCTCGGGTGGACGGTATCGAGGCCTGGGTCCGGGACCTGTCGCTGACCGGGGCGCGCGTGGAAGTCCCGCCGGGAGTGATCCTGGCCCCGGCGACGAGGCTTACGGTCGACACCGGCGACGGGCAGTCGCTGGACCTGCACGGCTCGATCCGTGGGCGATGGACCGATCCGGATGGCGCGACGATCCTCGGTTTCGAATTCGATGACGGTCAGTACGACGTGCGGGCCTGTCTGGCCCTGACCCTGTTCGGAGCCACGGCCCCGCCCGGACGCGCGACGGTCAGCGCCAGGGTGCCGACCGAGCCGGAGCCTGCTGTGCGGTCGGTCGGCTCTTCAGCAGCCTGATTCAGCCGATCCGCCGGCGCACCATCTCGAGGGCCGGCGCCAGCGGATCCGAGTTCGTCGCATCCAGCCACTCGATGTCCTGCTCTGCCCGGAACCACGTTCGCTGGCGCTTCGAAAAGGCGACATTTCGGGCCGCGTCGAGTTCGATCGCGGCGTCGCGCGTGAGCGCCCCATCGAGCACCGCCCACGCCTCGCGGTAGCCGATCGCGCTGAACGCGGGAAGCGCGGGGTGGTAACGCTCGCGCAGCGTCCGGGCTTCCTCGATGAGCCCGTCGTCGAACTGCTGCCGGGCCCGGGCCACGATTCGCCGCTGATGTTCGTCGGGGTCCACTGCGAGCCCGATCCAGACCACGAGGCCGTCGTAGCCACGAGGGGCCGGTCGCAGCCCATCACCGACCAGCCTGGCGATCTCCAGGGCCCGGATCACCCGTCGCGGGTTGGCGAGCTCCACGCTCGAGGCCAGGATCGGCGCGGACGCTTGCAGGCGCGCCGCCAGGGCCGGAAGGCCGTCGCGGATGAGATCTGCCTCGAGTTCGGCCCGCATCGTCGCGTCGGTCGGGATGGCGTCCGTGGGGAAGCCCCGGGCCATGGTGCGCAGGTACAGGCCGGTCCCACCGACCAGCAGCGCCAGGCCGCCCCACGCGCCGAGGTCCGCGAGCACCGCTCGGGCGTGTCGCGCGAAGTCCGCCACGCTGAACGACTCGTCCGGATCGACGAGATCGAGGCCGTGGTGCGGGATCCTCGCCCGGTCCGCGGCGCCGACCTTGGCCGTCCCGATGTCCAGGCCCCGGAAGACCTGGCGCGAATCGGCCGAGATGATGGCGACGGGTCGGCCGTTGCCGCCACCCGAGAGTGACTCCGCGAGGCGGATCGCGAGCTCGGTCTTGCCTGTCGCCGTGGCGCCGGCGATGACCACGAGTGGCGGGCTCCCGGTCACCATGACAAGCCTCGGGGCAAAGCTCGAGGCCCGCCGGATGACCGGCGGGCCTCGATATCGCTACGGATCAGACGCAGGGTCAGGGAACGATCCCCTGCTCCGACAGCCAGGTTCGGGCGACATCCTCGATGTCTACCTGGTCGACGGCCACGAGGACGCCCAGGCGGGTCAGTTCCTCGGTCGTCATCTTGGCCGAAGCCGCGTCGAGCAGCGCCGCGAAGGCGGTCGCATCGACCTTGGCGAGGTAGTCGTCCCGAACGAGCGGGGCGATGTTCTCGGCCGGCTGGGTGTCGAGGTCGTCCTCGAGCCACACGAAACCGAACTGGACGATGGCCGGCTGCGTCGAGCACAGCTCGGCGATGTCGATGGCCTTGCCCTTGAGGGCCTCGGCCATCGGGACGGCGCAGGCGTCGAGCGCCTCGCGCTGATTGGGCGGGTAGTTGATGCCGTACTCCCTGAGCGCGCCCGCGCACAGCGGGTTCGTGTCGCAGCTGGCCGGCAGGCCCCACTTGAGGTCGTCCTGGACGGCCGCAAGCTGGCTCATCTTGGTCAGGCCCAGGCTCGTGGACGTGTCCTGGCGGACGACGAACGCGTTGGTGTCCTCACCGGGGGTGATGCCCAGGACAGAGATGCCCTTGGCCTTGAGCGCGACCCCGAGGGCCGCCTGGTTCTCGGCGCCGTCGCCGGTGACCTTGGTGATGTCGTAGTGCCCGAGACCCGAGCCGACGTATTCCGGCACGAGATCGACTTCACCGGCGTCCATCGTCGGGATCCGGTCCTGGCGCGACCCGAGGCCGAACTTGCGCTCGACCGTGTAGCCGTTGGCCTCGAGGACCTGGGCGTAGATCTCGCCCATGAGCTTGGACTCGTAGAAGTTGTCGGAACCGATCTTGATCGGTTCCTTGGGGGCCTCGCTGGCCGGAGCGTCCGTTGCCGCCGGAGCGTCCGTCGCCGCGGGGGCATCTGTCGGCGTCGCTGCTGAGGGGCTGGGGCCTCCACCTGTCGAACAGGCGGCGAAGACCACCAGCGCGAGCATCGCGAAGACCAGCACGCGGTTCATCCGCATGGGTGTTTTCTCCTCCAACGTGTGCCGCCGTCGGGCAGCATCGCCGCGTAGGGTACCAGCGACCGCCCGAGTAGTCCGTTTCCGGTCACACGCCTCCGGCGTCTGCACCTGCGCCGACATCGGCGGGTCGGGTCGAGGCGCGGGACCGAGCGGCCTCCGGACGCAACCCTCGGGGCACCAGACGGCGCTGGATGAGGGCCAGCACAAGGTCGATCCCGACGGCAAGCGCGGTCACGAGGATAGCTCCGGCGTAGATCGAGGCGCGACCGGCGAGTCCCTGGTTCAGGCCATCGACGATGAACCGGCCGAGACCACCGCCCGACAGGATCGCCCCGATGGTCGCGGTGGCGATGACCTGCAGGATGGCCGTTCGGAAGCCGCCGATCAGGATGGACGATGCGATGGGCAGTTCGATGCTGCGCAGGATCTGGCTCTCGCGCAGGCCCATGCCACGTCCGGCCTCGATGAGATCCCGGTCGACGGAACGCAGGCCGGCGTAGGCATTGACCAGGATCGGCGGGATGGCGAGCAGGATCATGGCGATGAAGATGGGCAGGAAGTTGAGCCCGAGCGTCGGTGAGTAGCCGAAGACCGGGGCGAGCCCGAGTGAGACCGGAAGGACCATCACGAGGACCGCATACGAGGGAACGGCGCGCCCGATGTTGGCGATGTTGATGGCCAGGTTGGCGCCACGCCCGGTGTGCCCGATGTACAGGCCGATCGGCAGGGCGATGATCGTGGCCGCGCCGATGGGCAGGCCCGAGATGAACAGGTGCTCCACGAGCCGGGCAGGGATGCCGCGAGCGCCTTGCCAGTTGGCCGGGTCCAGCAGGAACCCGATGATGTCCTCCATCAGCGTGCCCCCGCCCTGACCCGGGCCCATGGCGTGATGACCTTCTCGAGCTGGACGAACAGCGCATCGGCCATGAACGCGAGTACGACCGACAGGACCGCGCCCAGCAGGTACTTTGTCGGGAAGAACGTCTGCAGGCCCTCCGTGATGAGTTGCCCGAGGCCCCCGAACGAGTTGCCGAGGACCGCCGCGACCGTCGCCAGGCCGATCGTCGTGACGCTGGCAAGGCGGACGCCGGCAAGGATCAGCGGCACCGCGAGCGGCAGTTCCACGCGGATCAGACGCTGGCGGCGCGTGTAGCCCATGCCCTCGGCGGCCTCCAGCACGTCCTCCGGGACGGCCTGGAAGCCCGCGACCATGTTGCGCACGAGGATGAGCAGGGTGTAGGTCGTGAGTGGGACGATCGCGGTCAGCAGCGAGAGCCCGAAGACCGGCTTCAGGATCGCGAAGGCGGCCAGGCTCGGGATCGTGTACAGCATGCCCGTGATCGCGGTCACCGGACCGTACACGCGGTGCATCCGAACCGACCAGATCGCCAGGACCAGGGCGATGAAGAAGCCCGCGATGAGCGGCAGGATGGTCAGCTGCAGGTGCTGCAGGATGGCCTCCCCGATATCATCCAGGTGCTCCACGATCCACTCGAAGTCGATGAGTGGCTTGCCTTCGATCATGGCCGATCAGCGCTCGGACGCGACGGTTTCCGCGAGGTCGGCCGACTCGGACTCGTCGGGACCCTCGGGGCCGAACGACAGGTCGAATGGCGGGGCGTGCTCCCCGTCGCGCATCTTGCGGGCCACGGCGTCGATGGTCAGCAACCCCTGGACGGCGCCCGTCCGGTCGACCACGATGCCCGTCTGGACGTCCGCGTCGAGCATCATCGAGAGCGCGTCCTTGAGGGTGGTCCGACGATCGAGTTGGGGTGAGACAGGGTTGGCCATGGCGGCGGTCAGCGTGCCGTCGGTCGGGATATCGTCGTGGGCGATCCAGCCGATCGGCCGCTTCGCCTCGTCCACCAGCAACAGGTAGCGCATCGGATCGGCTGCCGCGCGGGTCCGGGCGTCGGGGGCCGAGTCGCCAGGTTTGGCGGTGGCGGCCGGACGGGTCTCGACGTCCGAAACGCGCAGCAGCGACAGCCGCTTCAGGCCGCGGTCCTGGCCCACGAAGCGGGCCACGAAATCGGACGCGGGGGCGGCCAGGATGTCCAGCGGCGTCCCGAACTGGGCGAGGATCCCGCCGGTCTGGAAGACGGCCACGAGGTCGCCCATCTTGATCGCCTCATCGATGTCGTGGGTGACGAACAGGATGGTCTTGGCGATCGACTCCTGGAGTCGCAGGAACTCGTTCTGGAGCCGGTCGCGGACGATCGGATCGACGGCTCCGAAGGGCTCATCCATGAGCATGATCGGCGGGTCCGCGGCGAGGGCCCGGGCGACGCCGACGCGCTGGCGTTCGCCGCCGGAGAGCTGGGCCGGGTAACGGTCGCGGTACTTGGCCGGATCGAGCCCGACGAGCCCCAGGAGTTCCTCCGAGCGGGCTTTCAACCTGGCTGACGGCCAGCCCAGGAGCCTGGGCACGGTCGCCACGTTCTCGCCGACGGTCTGGTGCGGGAACAGGCCGACCTGCTGGATGACGTAGCCGATGCTCCGGCGCAGATCCGTGAGACCGCGGCTGGTGATATCCACGCCATCGATGGTGATCCGACCGGACGTCGGCTCGATGAGCCGGTTGACCATCTTGAGCGACGTGGTCTTGCCACACCCGGACGGTCCGACCAGGATGCAGATCTTGCCCGCCGGGACGGTCAGCGAGAGGTCGTTGACGGCCCCCGGCAC
>JANOTJ010000377.1:0-3256 GCA_031416295.1 Chloroflexota bacterium | reverse complement strand
GCGCGAGCTTCATCAACGGCGCGACCATCGACGTGAATGGCGGATGGGTGATGACGTGAGCGCCGTCCGACGCCTTCGATACGGCGTCATCGGGGCTGGCGCGTGGGCGGCATTCGCCCATATCCCGGGCTTCCTGCGCCGGCCAGAGGTCGAGCCCTGGATCATCAACCGGCGAGACCCCGTGCAGCTGGCGTCGCTTCAGTCGACGTTCGGGTTCCCCCACGCATCGACCGACTGGCACGACGTCATCGATGCTCGCCCGGACATCGTCAGCCTGGCCGGCCCAGCGGCCCTCCGCGCCGAGCAGGCGCGAGCCGCCCTGGAGGCCGGCATCCACGTCCTGGCCGAGAAGCCGTTCACCCTCGATCCGGCCGACGCCTGGGCGATCGACCGGCTGGCGCGCGAGCGCGGTCTCCACGTCGTCCTGTGCTACGCGTGGAACGAGATGGGCATCGTCGAGCAGGCTCGCCGGCTCATCGGGGATCCGGACGAACCCGACGGGATCGGCGAGGTGGAACACATCTCCGTCGAGATGGCCACGGTCGTTCGCGACCTGCTGACGGCTGGGGCGACCTACCTCGGCGACGCCGACGTGCCGCTGCCGCGCGGCGAGACCTGGTCCGATCCGGCGGTCTCGGGTGGCGGCTACGGGCAGGGGCAGCTGACCCATGCCCTGGGCCTCGTGGCGCACCTGTTGCCGGGCTTGCGCGCGTCGCAGGTGGCCGCGTTCACGCACGGGCCCGGCGTGTCGGTGGAGCTCCACGACGCGCTCGTCGTGCGTTTCGAGGGCGGCGCGATCGGCTCCATCGGCGGGGCGTCGCTGCCCCAGGGCACGTTCGGCAACCAGCACCAGCTGACCATTCGGGTCACCGGTCGCCGCGGCCAGGTCGTGATGGACATGGCCGCGCCGCGCGTCGCCCGCTCGATGGGTGCGGACGACGTCACCGCGGACCTGTCCGACGAGGACGTGCGCTGGGCGTTCGAGCGGGTGACCGACCGGATCGTGGATCTGGTCCTGGGGCGCACGACCGAGAACCCTTCGCCCGCCGCGCTCGGGGCGCGCGTGGTCGAGATCCTCGCTGCGATGTACCGCAGCGCGGCCTCCGGCCGCATCGAGCACGTCAGCCGGGGCTGATCCCGACCGGCGGATCGGTGACGAGGTCGCGGATAGGGATGGGCTGACCGGCACGGACCGTGGCGATCGGCACGAGACGCTGGCGGGCCTCGCGGACGGTGCCGGCCGAATCCGTCAGGGCGAACCGGCCCTCCTCCAGGCGCACGACCGTGACGTCCGCCTCCGCGCCGACCGCGAGCGTCCCGAGTGATGCCCCGGCGGGGCCAATCGACGCCGCCGGTGCCGTCGTCGCCATCGCGATGACCTCGTCCAGCGATAGCCCGAGCAGCAGGAACTTGGACAGGGTCGTCACGAGGTCGTGGACCGGTGCCGCGATGTTGAAGCGGTGCAGGTCGGAGCTGATCGTGTCGGGCAGGAAGCCGTCGGCGAGGGCCGCCTCCGCGACCGGCCAGGTGAAGCTGCCGGCGCCATGCCCCACGTCGAAGCGCACGCCGCGCTCGCGGGCCTCTCGGGCGCCCGGCACGAGCCACCCGGCATCGTTGACGATCGCGCCGGGCTGCCAGCCGGTGTAGGCGTGGGTGACGATGTCGCCGGGTCGAAGGCGGGCGAGGACCTCCTCGATGTCGAAGGGCGTGCCGCCGATGTGGACCATCACCGGCAGGCTCGTCGCGCGCCCGGCCTCCAGCGCCCGGTCCAGCCCGGCAAGGCCGTTGGGCCCGGCGAGCATCTCCGAGAGGCGCACCTTGAAGCCGACGATGACGTCCGGGTTGGCGAGGGCCACGGCGGCGGCCCGTTCCGGATCGGCGAAGCGCAGGTCGTGCAGCTCGCCCAGGAACGGGTCGATCTGGCCGGTCAGGCTGATGTTCAGGTAGGCGAGGATCCGGCCGCGGCTCGGCTCGATGACCCAGCGGCGGAAGCCCGGGAACGTGTTCGCGCCCGACGAGCCCGCGTCCACGACCGTTGTCGCGCCGCGGCCCAGGCAGGTCGGGTCGGCCTCCACGGACAGGTCGGCGACACCCGGGTAAACGTGGACATGGAGGTCCACGAGCCCCGGGACGACGAGGGCGCCACCTCCATCGATCACACGCTCCGCCGACGACCCCGCGATGTGCGGCTCGACGGCCGCGATGCGGCCAGCCGTGATGGCCACGTCCCGACGGTCGTGCAGGCCGCTCGCGGGATCGATCACGGTCCCCCCGGCGATCAGGAGATCGTAGGCAGTCATCCGGGGCGTACCTCCAGCATGCGGGCAGGCGTCGAGATCAGGTGAAGGCGACCGACTGGGCATAGGCGGCCTCGGTCACCCCGGCGAGATCGAGGACGAGCTCAACGTCATGCGACCCGGGCAGGACATCCACCGGCAGAAGCAATTCGGCGGTCTGCAGGCGCCGGACGTAGAAGCCGTGCTCCGGGCCCAGCTCGACGACCGCGAACGGGATGCCGGTCTCGCCGACGGTCGGATTGCGCAGGGTCAGACCGTCCGCGGGCACATCCGAGCCGTCGATGCGGAGACGCAGACCGGCGAGGTAGCGTGACACCGGGCCTGGGTTGGTCAGCAGGAGGGACGCCTCGCCCGGCGTGCCCGCGCGGCCGGCGAAGAGCAGGCGCTCCGGCCAGTAGCGCTCGACGAACGAGCGCAGATCCGCGAAGGGATCGAGTGCCTCGCCGCGGAGCGCGGCCGCGGCACGCTCGGCCAGCAGGGCGGCCGCCGCCTCCAGCTGCGCCTCGCCCTGCCCGGCATCCACGGTGAAGCGCGGGTTCGGCCCGTACACCCCGATGATGGTGGCGCCAGGGTCGTCCGGCAGCCGCTCAGTGGCCACGAGCTCCGGCTCGAGCGCCGAGACCCACGACGTCTCCATCGTGGAGCCGTGGTCCACGGTGACCGGCCAATCCGTGCCGAGACCCGTGCCCAGTGCCGCGTTGAGCTCGAGGTAGCACAGGCCCATCGCGCGGAGGCCGATGCCTTCTGCCTCGACCTCGGCGCACACCCGCTTGATCAGGTGATTCAGGTCCAGCGGTCCGTGGCCCGTGTGGACGACCGCCAGCCGCACGCCGTGGGCGGGCAGCTGCCGGAGTGTCTGGCGCAGCGCCTCCGCGACAAGCTCCGCGTCGTATCGGAACGACCAGGGCAGCGCGAGCGTGCCCATGGTCAGGTACGACCATGGCAGGACCACCCCGCCA
>JANOTJ010000376.1:0-2841 GCA_031416295.1 Chloroflexota bacterium | reverse complement strand
CGCGGCGAGGCGGATGCCGTCGTGACTGCCGGGCACACGGGTGCCGGCATGGCCGCGGCCGTCCTGCGCCTGGGCCGCTTGCCCGGCGTGGATCGCCCGGCACTGGCCGTGCAGATGATCACCGAGTCGGGGCCCATGGTCCTGCTGGACATCGGCGCCAACCCCGATTCCACGCCCGAGCAGCTCGTTCAGTACGCCCGGATGGGCGCGATCTTCGCTGAGCGCGTCCTGGGCGTCGCGAACCCGCGCGTCGCGCTCCTGTCCATCGGCGAGGAGAAGGGCAAGGGCGATGCGCGCATCCAGCGCGCCACGGAGCTCCTGGACCTGACCGACCTGCGCTTCGAGGGCAACGTGGAGGGCAAGGACCTGACCCGCCACCCGGCCGACGTCGTGGTCACGGACGCCGTCGCCGGCAACGTCGTGATCAAGTTCTTCGAAGGGCTGTCCGGCTACATCTTCGACCTGTGGAAGGCCGAATTCCGGGGCTCCATCCGCGGCAAGCTCGCCTACCTGCTGATGCGCCCGAGTATCGATCGCATCCGCGCTGCGTTCGACTACGAGCGGGCCGGCGGCTCGCCGCTGCTGGGCGTGCGCGGGACGGTCATCATCACCCATGGACGGGCCAAGCGGCGCATGATCGGCTTCGCCTGCGATGTCGCGGCCACCACGGCCCGCGCCCGTGTCCCGGAGCTCATCGCCGCAGCCATGGCCGCCGAAGCCAAGTCGGCTGCGGCGCCAGATCGACCGACAGCGCCCCAGGAGGTGCCCGCATGACCGGACCGGAGCTGACTGTCGGCCGGGGCGTCATCGCCGAGCTCGTGCGCCTGGCCGCCCTCGAGGTCCCGGGTGTCGTCCGAGTCGGCGCCGGCGGACCGGCCTGGCGGATGCTCATCACCGGCCCTGCGGTCAGGGTCCGGGTCCATGACGATCGCGTCCGAGTCCGGCTGCGTGTCGTCGCCCGCCCGGGGCACTCACTGGTCGAGGTCGTGAGCCAGGTCCGGATCAAGGTCGCCGCGACCGTCGAGCGCCTCCTGGGCCTCGATCTCGACAGTGTCACGGTGATCGTCGATGGCGTCGGCGGCTGACCGCAATCGGGGTCGCAGGACGGGACGCCGGTTGGCCCTCGCCGCGATCTTCGAGGCCGACTTCGGCCAGCGCACGCCCGAGGCCGTCCTGGAGCGCCATCTTGCCGAATCCGAGCGCGATCCGGTGGCCGCGACGTTGTCGCGCGAGCTTGTCGAGGCCGTCGTCCGGCACCGCGACGCCATCGATGCCCGGATCACCGAGGCGGCCCCGCAATACCCGGTCACGGCCCTGGCCCGAATGGACCGCGCATTGCTCCGAACGGCCATCGGTGAGGTGCTACACTCCGCGACGCCGGCCCGGGTGGCCATCGCCGAGTGGGTCGAGCTGGCGCGCACTTACAGTGGAGACCCGATGCGCCGACTCATGAATGGCGTACTCGGGACCATCGCCCGGACGACCAGCGGCGCCCTGCCGCCGGCATCCCCACCCACCTCCGAGGAGTGAGTCAGTGGCCACGACATATGACCGGCTCAAGAAGATCGTCATCGAGCAGCTCGGCGCTGACGAGGATGAAGTCAAGCCCGAGGCATCGTTCGTCGACGACCTCAACGCGGACTCGCTCGACCTCGTCGAGTTGATCATGAGCCTGGAAGAAGAGTTCGGGACGGAGATCTCGGACGAGGACGCGGAGCGTATCCGCACCGTCCAGGATGCCGTCGACTACATCGACGAACGCTCGACCTAGCCCCGTCGCGGCAGCACTCCCGGTGCGTCCGGGTGAGGCCGTCGCGGCGCGCCTGGGGCTCCCGGTCCGGGATCTCGACCTGCTGGAGCAGGCACTCGTTCACACGAGCTGGCTCCACGAGCACCCGGATGCTGCGGCCGGCCACAACGAACGCCTCGAGTTCCTCGGGGATGCGGTGGTGAATCTGGCCATCTCCGAGGCGCTCTACGCCCGCTACCCGGTCGATGACGAGGGCGTCCTGTCCGCCCGTCGTGCGGTCATCGTCTCGACCCCGGGTCTTGCCCGCCTGGCCAGCCGCATCGAGCTCGGTGACGCGCTGCTCCTTGGCGAGGGCGAGTCGGCGCGCGGTGGCCGCCACCGGCCATCGTTGCTGGCCTCGTCCTTCGAGGCGCTGGCCGGCGCCCTCTACCTCGATCTTGGCTTCGAACCGGTGCGCGCCTGGCTCATCGCCCTGGCCGGACCGGAGCTGACCGCCGATCCTGCGATCGGCTCGCTCAAGAGCCCCAAGAGCCGTCTCCAGGAACACACCCAGCGTCGATCCGGCATCCGGCCCGAGTACCGTGTCCGCGAGGAGACGGGGCCGGACCACGAGAAGGAGTTCACCATCGAGGTCTGGGTGGACGACGAGCTCCTCGGTGTGGGCCAGGGTCTGTCGCGTCGGGTCGCCGAGACCGCCGCCGCCGCCCAGGCCATCGAGCGCCTGCGCGCGGCCCTCCTGGAAGGCGCCTCCCTGGAAGGAGCCTCGTGACCGATCCGCTCGACCTGCGGCTGGCGCCGCCGCGCCTCCTCGCCCTGCGCCTGCACGGCTTCAAGTCGTTCGCCGAACGCACGAACGTGGAGTTCGGGGGCGGGATCAGCGCGGTCGTCGGGCCCAATGGCTCGGGCAAGAGCAACCTCGCCGACGCGCTGCGCTGGGCACTCGGCGAACAGGGTCGGGCGCTCCGCTCGCGCAAGGCGGAGGACGTGATCTGGGCGGGATCCGAGCGTCGGGCGGCCCAGGGCATGGCCGACGTCACGCTCGTCCTGGACAACGCCGACGGCCTGCTGCCCGTGGATTTCCAGGTCCTGGA
>JANOTJ010000375.1:0-28285 GCA_031416295.1 Chloroflexota bacterium | reverse complement strand
CCTATGCGCCACGGAGGGTCTTGCGCCAAGCCCTAGTAATCCGGTAGGGTATGACCATCATGGTCAGTCATCGCGTCGCCCGGGACATGTGTATGCGTCGGCGGCCCCGCCGTACGGAGGTGGGGATCCCGCGGTCCGACGCGCGCGACTGACGCGCCTCGGCTCGCGACTGACGCGCCACGGCGCGCGGATCCCCGACGGTCCCGATCACCTCCGGATGCGCGACGGGTGACCGCCGCCTACCCAGCGACAACGAACGGGACCGGTCCACCCTTGCCGGCGCACGCGTCGGCAGCCCGTGTTCGGAGATGCCCCATGACTGACTTCGCCTTCGCCCCCCTAGTGCGCGACACCCGCACGGCTCTCGCCGGGGCGCCCGACGGCGCCACCGTCGTCACCTTCCGCGCCGATAGCCGGCAGGTCGCCGGGTTGCGCAGCGACGTGCGCATCCGCGACTTCGAGGTCGCGGTCGATGAGCCGCCGACGCTCGGTGGCAAGGACACCGCGCCCAATCCCGTGGAGCTCGCGCTCGCGGCGCTGGCTTCCTGCCAGGAGATCACGTATCGGCTGCACGCCGACCACCTGGGCATCCCGCTCGACGCCGTGGCCGTGTCGCTCGAGGGCGACATCGACCTGCGCGGGTTCTTCGCCGTCGACGACACCGTCCGGCCGGGCTTCCAGTCGATCCGCGGGACCGTGACCCTCGACAGTCCGGCATCGCCGGCGGACCTCGGGCGGCTCAAGGCCCACGTCGACCAGCATTGCCCGGTCCTGGATCTGCTCTCCAATCCGACCCCACTGGCGCTCGAGCTGCGGAGCGCTGTCCGCGCCTGACCGCGCCCGTCCAGCGCCGCGCTCAGGTGCTCTCCAGCGCCAGGTCCGGGATCAGCTGTCGGTCGAGCCAGGCCGAGGGGTCCAGGCGCGGCCGGATCAGGGCGGCCGTCCCGTCCCGTACCACGACCTCGGCCGGGTTCGGGTGCGAGAGGAAGTAGGGCATCGATTCGGTGAAGCCGTAGGCCCCGACATCCAGGACGGCCATCAGGTCGCCGACGCGCGGGGCCGGCATGACGGCCCCGACGGCCAGCACGTCCAGTCCGGAACACAGCGGCCCGGCGATCGTGACCGCGACCGGCGGCCCTCCGCCAGGGCCGGTGCCGAATGGAACGACCCGGTGCTCCTGCCCGACCAGCGCCGGGCGGAGCACGTGATGGACGCCGCCATCGAGGATCGCCACGGCCGTGCCGTTCACGGTCTTGGCGTCCACGACCCTCGCCAGGTACGCCCCAGCAGGGCCGACCAGGAAGCGGCCGGGCTCCAGCAGCAGGCGCGCCCCCGCGAGGAGCGGATCGTCGGCCCAGGTCACCACGATGTCGCTGAGTCCGCGACCGAGCGCGCCGAGATCGAGCGGCGCCTCGTCGGCACGGTAGGGGATACCCAGGCCGCCGCCGGCGTCCACGATGCGCACGGGCAGCCCGGTGACGACGGCCATCTGGCGGGCTCTCTCCGCGGTCGTTGCGACGTGGGCCGTCAGCGCGCTCGCATCGAGCACGTTCGAGGCACCGAAGGCATGCAGCCCGAGCAGTTCGAGGTGGGCCGACCGCGCCGCGAACCGGGCGCCGTCCACGAGATCCGCCGCGTCCATCCCGAACTTGCCCGCTCCGCCGTCGCCAACGAGCCGGACTCGTTCGAGGTCGGCGGCCTCGGATAGCGCGGCCCGCAGCAAGACCGGCTGGTGCCGGCCTGCCGCACGGGCGATCGCCTCCAGGCGGGCGAGTTCGCCCAGCGACTCGACGGTGACGGCACGGATGCCGCGCGCTCCCGACGCGACGGCGGCGGCGAGTTCGTCGTCGCGCTTGCCCGGGCCGGTCATCACGATCCGGTCTGGCGGGATGCCGGCGCGCAGGGCCGTGGCGAGTTCGCCGCCCGAGGCCACATCGGCCCCGAGGCCCAGGCGCCCGAGGTGCGCGACGACGGCCAGCGCGGGGTTGGCCTTGACCGCGTAGGCGAGGTCGGCGTTCGGCGGCAGCGCTGCCCGGAGGGCCGCGACCTGCGTATCGATGACCTCGAGGTCATAGACGTACAGGGGCGTCCCGAAGCGCGCTGCAAGCTCGTCCGGGACCATGCCGCCCAGGCGACCGGCCCGCAGGATGTGGCCGGCGACAGGGTCGTTGGGAGGACGACCCGGCGCCGGCCGGGATGGTCGAGGAAGGGGTGGCGCCAGGCTCATCGGAGGGCGTCCTCGAGGGCGACGCGGGCGCTCGTGCCGGCATCCCGGTCCTTGACCAGGATCGCGACCGAGGCCGACAGGCCGTGCTCGCGCGCGAAGGCGCCATCGAGGGTCCGGGCGCCGGGGATCACGACGGAGCCCGCCGGCACCGCCAGTGGTGCTTCCGTGGTCCCGTGCAGGACGCGCCCGCGGACGAGGTCGTACAGCCGGGAGGTGCCCGTCAGCGTGACCCCCGCGCCGATGACCGCCCCGGCGCCGATCAGCACGCCTTCGAGCAGGGCGCTGCCGGCACCGATGAAGGCATCGTCCTCGACGATCACCGGGCGAGCGCCGGACGGCTCCAGCACGCCCCCGATGGTCACGCCGGCGGCGAGGTGGACGCGCGCGCCGATCTGGGCGCAGCTGCCCACAAGCACGTGCGAGTCGACCATCGTCCCGGCGCCGATCCAGGCCCCCACGTTGACGTACGAGGGCGGCATGACGACCACGTCCGGCTCGAGGTGGGCGCCGCGACGGATGGCCGTGCCGCCGGGCACGATCCGCCACGGGCCACCGGCGAGGTCGCGTGGCGGGAAGGCGGCCCGATCTCGGAAGGTCAGCGGACCGGCCGCCCAGTCCACGGTCGTCCGATCGCGGAACGCGGCCAGGATGAGCGCCTTGACCTCGACGTTGACCCGCCAGCCGCCGGGTGCCGCGCCATCGGGCTCGGCGGCCCGGACGGTGCCGGCTTCCAGGTCGTCGAGGACCTCGAACGCGGCGTCGCCGAGCGCGCTGTCGCGGATCATCGTGGTCACGCGACGGCCGCCTGGGTGGAGGTCGCGATGCGCCCGCCGCCGCGCTCGACGAGACCGAGCGCACGGAGCGTGACGGCCATCGCCGCACGCGCGTCCGGGTCCAGGGTGAGCAGCGGCGCGCGCACGGTGTCGTGCTCGAGCAGGCCCATCATGACCAGGGCGGCCTTGGCCGGGACAGGGTTTGGGGCACCTGCGAAGTTCGCCAGGAAGAGCGGCAGCCAACGCTCATGCGTGCGTCGAGCGGCCTCCCAGTCGCCGGCCCTTGCCGCGGCGCACAGGGCGACGAGCTCGCCCGGGATCTCGTTGCTGGCCACCGACACCACGCCGTCGCCGCCCATGGCCAGAAGCGGCAGGGTCCAGGCGTCGTCACCGGCCAGGACCGCGACGTCGCGCGGCCGGTCCCGACAGATCCTGGCCATCTGCTCGAGGTTGCCACTGGCCTCCTTGACGGCCACGACCCGCGGATGCTCGGCCAGCCGCAGGAACGTGTCGGCGTCAACGTTCGTGCCCGTCCGCGAGGGCACGTTGTAGACGACGATGGGCAGATCCCCGTCGTCGGCGACCGCCCGGAAGTGGGCATCGAGCATCCGCGCGTTGGGCCGGTTGTAGTACGGCGCCACGACGAGCGCGGCATCGGCGCCGAGCTCGCTCGCTCGCCTCGTCGCAGCGACGGTCGCCGCCGTGTCGTTCGTGCCGGTGCCGGCGATCACCCGGACACGGCCGCGGGAGGGGCGTTCGCCCGCGACCTCCACCGTGGTGGCGATGAGCCACTCGCGCTCGGCGGGGGTCAGGGTCGGCGCCTCCCCGGTCGTGCCGCATGGGACCAGGCCGTCGATGCCGGCCATCACCTGCCAGCGGACGAGGCGACGGAATGCGTCCTCATCGATGGCGCCGTCGGCGCGAAAGGGGGTGACGAGGGCGGTGAAGGCACCGCGCAGGCTGGGTCGGGTCATGGGGATCTCCTTGCTGGTTGGGCGCGGTCAGGCGGCGACGTCGGTCAGGCGGCGACGGCGGGACGGGCCAGGAGCTCGTCCACGACCGGATCGAAGGTGTGGATGCCGGGCGCCCGAGGCGCTCGACGCAACCAGTCGGTGGCGGCCAGGACGCCAGTCGCGTAGGCCGATCGGTCGCGCGCCGTCAGGCGCAGCTCCACGGTCTCGCCGGCGGCATCGAAACCGACGAGATGCATCCCGGGGCTCGCCCCGGCTCGGATGGAAACGGTCTCGAGGTCGGCGGGGCTGGCCAGGCGCGGGTGATGGTCGGCGATCCGGCCAGCGAGCTCGATGGCGGTCCCGGATGGACGATCGGCCTTGTTCCGGCGATGCCACTCGACGAGATAGGGGTCGAAGCCCTCGACGCTGCCGAACAGGTCGGTCGCGACTTCGACAAGGCGCGCGAAGAGGTTGACCCCGAGGCTGAAGTTCGCGGCGACCACCGCGCTTGCGTCGTGCGCCTGAAGCGTGGCGTCCACATCGTCCCGTGCCGCGGACCAGCCCGTGGTCGCGATCACGAAGCGGCGCACCCCGGCGTCGAGGGCCGCGGCCACGTTGCCCGGGACGGCCTCGCCGCGCGAGGCGTCCACGACGACGTCGGCGCCGGTCAGGGCCGCTGGGTCGTGCCGTGCGAACGTCGGGCGGCCGAGGACGGACGTCCGATCGCCGCGCTCGCCGGCGGCCGCGGCGATCGCCCAGCCGAGATGGCCGTCGCCAAGGATGGTCGTGTGCATGTCGTGGTCCTCACTCGCGTGGTGGGACCTCGTCGGGGTGCGAAGGGCAACGAAAAAACCGCGGCACCCTCGTGGGTGTCGCGGCCTCTGCCGTTGGAGCCTCCGTTCCCTGGAGGCCCCGGTTCGTCTGGTCGACGCGCCGTCAGAGCCCCAGGGCCCGTGCCTCCCGGCAGGGCCGCCAGAGCTTCTTCTTCGAGTCCATCGAGAAGGGTCGGCGGTTCATCGTTGCGAGACTATACGCATACTCCCTACTTTATGCAAGAGCTATTTCCGGGCGCTCGCACTGCCATCGGCCGCGCGCCCTACCATGGGCGCCCATGTCGACCTCGTCACGCCGGCACGCCCGCCCCGCTGCGGACTCTGGC
Organism: Chloroflexota bacterium; assembly: GCA_031416295.1. GTDB lineage: Bacteria > Chloroflexota > Limnocylindria > Limnocylindrales > CSP1-4 > SPCO01. The sequence goes on along the minus strand of JANOTJ010000375.1, from coordinate 23,173 downwards.
CCTATCACGCATCCGCTGGCCAACCTGCCGCGCCCCTTGAGCGACCGCGAGTTCGGTCGTCGTCGGGTGACGCCCCTGCGACTCGCGCTGCTGGCCGGTGCGGTATCGATCCTGGTCGCCGGGGGCCTCACGGTGGCGTCCATCGGTGGCTCGCCGCTGGGCCCGGTGGGAGAGGTGGCCGGTGCGGTCGCCACGGCCGTGGCCGGCTCCTCGGATCCTGCGAGTCCGCGACCGACATCAACCCCATCCTCCACGCTCGAGCCCGTCCCGATGCTCACCCCCGTGCCGACCCCGGCCGCGCCGGCCACCCTGACGGGCTATGTCTCGCCGCTGGCGCGCGGCCGACTCACCTTGCCGTTCGGCCCGTCGCGCTGGGGCTCGCGGATCGTCGATGGCGAACCGTTCCACGACGGCATGGACCTTGCGACGTTCTGCGGCGACCGGATCGTGGCGGCCCACGAAGGCACCGTCCTCGCTGCCGGCCGCAAGTACGACCGGTCCATTGGTTGGGTCGGTGACCTCCAGCCGTATCTCGACCGGCTCGATGCGAAGGCGCTGTGGGCGACGCTGCCGATCGTCGTGGTCATCGATGACGGCAACGGCTACCGGAGCATTTACGCGCATTTACGGGAGGCCGTCGTCAAGAAGGGCGACACCGTGAAGGCTGGGCAGCTCATCGGCTATGAGGGCCAGACCGGCCGAGCGTCGGGCTGCCACCTGCATTACGGCCTGTTCAGTCCGCTGGAGCGGGCGACCTTCGGGATCGACCCCGATGTGGTCAAGCGGATGAAGGTCCCGAAGGCCCAGATCGCGCGAGTGGACCCGCTGCTCGTCCTGCCGATGCACGCGCCCGGACCCAGACCCGCGCCGACACCGGCCCCACTCCAGGCCCCGTCCCGCCGCTGAGCCGGCGAACCACTGGGCCGCGCTCGCGGCTAGCGTCGGCGATAGCGCCGGGCGATCAGCCAGTACGGCGGGATCGAGCCGAGGGCTTCGGACAGGGACGGCCACGACCCGTCGCGACCCTCGAGCGCCAGCAGCGCATCGGCCATGGCCGGATCCGCTGGCCGGGCGTCCACGATCGCGGCATCGATGGCGATCAGCCCAGGCTCCGCCGCGCCCAGCGACTCGACCAGGGCGGACGGGTACTCCCCGGCGCCGTATTCGCCTCGTACCTCGGCTTCGGAGCGCCACGTCGGCCGACGCAGGAGGATCGCCCGCCACGCGTCCGCGACGACGTGACCGACCTGGCCCACGTCCTCGCCGCGGGCCCAGCGGGCAGCCTGGTGCAGGAGGGCGTATTCATCGAGATCGGCGAAGTCGGCCAATCGATCGGCCGGCGATCCCTCGCCGAAGATGGCCCGGATGGACGGCCCGAAGACCTCGGCAAGGTCGAGGTCGATGGCCCGCACGGTCCGATGGAAGTAGACCTGCTGGTACATGAACCGACGGGCAGTCAGGAACATCTCGAGGGCGCCCAGGCCCGGTTCGTACAGGGTCAGCCCGCGATCGGAGACGTACACGTAGCGCCGCAGCCGCTCAACGTCCACAGGCCCCGCGGCCACCCCGGTGAGATACGCGTCGCGACGCACGTAGTCCAGGTTGTCGACCGTGAACACCCCCGACAGCAGGGGTGCCAGCCAGCGCACCCACCGGGGCATCGACGCGTCGGCGAGGGCCGGCTTGGCGATGAGGAATGCGACCCAGCGCGGGTCGATCGATTCGCCGTCTCCGAAGGCGTCACGCTCGGGCACCGCGCCCGGTGCCCGGCGCAGGCCGCGCAGCTGTGGCCCGAGCTCGTCTTCGATGATCCGTTGGCCGAGGTCCTCGTGGCTCAGCCGCTTGCCCCGCGGCCGGCGCGGATCGACCGGCGCCTCGAAGGCGGCGAGCACGTGGTCGTCGAAGAAATGGGCGAACGGTCCGTGCCCGACGTCATGGAGCAGGCCGGCCATGCGCAGCGTCTCCACGACCAGCCCTTCGGACGGGAGCGCCTCGTTCGGGGCCACGGACGCAAGCGCATCGCGCAGACTCGGGTAGAGCGATCGAGCCCAGGTTCCGGCCTCGTGCATGACTCCCAGACCGTGAGTGAACCGGGAGTGCTCCGCAGTCGGGAAGACCCATCGAGCGCTCTGGAGCTGGCTGATCCGGCGCAGCCGCTGGACCCACGCGCTATCGAGGACATCCTGCTCGGCGACATCCTCGGCCGGCAGGCCCGCGGCGCCCGCCTCGGCCGCGGTCAGCCGCTTGGTCAGCTCGATATAGCCGTGGATCGGATCGCTGATGAGGTTGACGGCGGTGAACCTGTGGCGGCTCACCGGCGCGCCCGCGCTCGGGCGGTCAGGGCATCCAGATCTTCGACTCGACGGTCCACGGCCCCACATTGCCACGCCGGTCGGTCGCCCGCACGCGCAGGCCGTAGGTGCGTCCACCCTTCCGATCCTTGAGGGTCAGCCCGCGCGAGGTGGAGTCGTTGCGAAGCATCGTCCAGATGCCGCTGCCGATGCGGTACTGGACGTCGAAGTCGCGCAGGCCGGCGGTGTGGGTCTGGAGCACCGGGTCGTAGCCCGTCCACGCCCAGGTGATGTCGTCGCCGCTGCGGGTGGCGCTGACCACGCGGGCCCGGGCCGTCGTGTGGTCAGTGGATTCCGAGAACACGACCGAGGCGTAGGTCCGCCCGTTCGACGACCGGTAGGCGACCCCGACCCCGACGTAGTTGAACTTCTGGCTCAGCATCAGGGCCTTGTGCGGCGGGCTGGCCATCCACATCGCGTGCAGGCTCTTCGCCGCCGAGCTGCCGAAGGCCGCGCTGGTATAGCCGATGTTCTCGCCGTAGCCGTACCACTGCACGGCGTACGCGGCGAGCTGGCTGCTCAGCGTCCCGGCCACGGTATGGCTCAGCACGTTGGCGTCGCGCATGCGGGTCGCCCGGGTGCCCGCGATCTTCGTCAGGTCGCCGTCCGTGCGCAAGGGTGCAAGCCCGGCGTTCGCGCGCTCGGCGTTGAGGGACGCGAAAACGACTGCTTCGACATCGGATGCGCTCGCAGCCTGCGCGGACGACGGCCCGATCGCGACCGACGCCGTCGCCAGCAGGGTCGCAAGCAGGAGCATGGGCACGCGGCGGCGGATGGCCGCGCGGCGGCGCTGGGGGGATGTCATTCGGTGGGCACGACCTTGGCGTGTGGGGGGCACGTCGGCTGCGCGAACCCTAGCGCATGATGACCCGTTCGGTCCAGCCCCGTGCATCCTGCGGGCGGCCGACAGGGGCGCTCAGCCGCCAGCGTCGATGCCGTACCGGCCCAGCGCCCGACGATGGGTACTGGCGACGTCGTCGCGCAAGGGGGCCGGCGCGAGGACTTCGACCGTATCGCCCCAGGACAGGATCCAGAGGCGGATCTCGATGGTCCCGGCGATGGTCGCTCGCCACTCCAGCGAGCCGTCGGCGCCCAGGGCGGTCCGCTGATCCGGATGCCAGGTCGTCTCGGCCACCCGGGTCGCGACCGCCGGATCGAAGCGCAGCACGACCTCGGTCCGGGCCTGGTCCGCGATGATGTCCCACGCCCCGCGCAGAGCCTCTTCGATGACGCCGCCCTCGGGCGGTTGGAAGGTCCGCGGCGTCAGCGCCACCGAGCGGATGCGCTCGATCTTGAACGTGCGCAGGCCGCCCCGGGTCTCGTCCCAGCCGATGAGATACAGCGCGTGCGTCTGGAGCGACGGCTCGATGAGGTAGGGGTGGACGATCGCGGTCCGCGCAGCGGCATCCGCCGTGTAGCGGGCGGGCTCATAGTCGAGGGTCACCACCCGGCGCTCCGCCCAGGCGCGGGTCAGGCGATGGACGCGATCGCTGAAGGCCTCGTCGCGGGGATGCTGAGCCAGGATGTCCATCGTCCGCTCGACATACTCGGCGAGCGGCCGGGGCAGCACGGCCTCGAGCTTCTCGAAGGCGGCCGCGAGGTCCGGGTCGTACTTGTCGGCATAGCGGACCATCAGCCGGGCGGACAGGACGACGGCCATCGCCTCGTCCAGGGTGAGTTTGAGCGGCGGCAGGAAGGCCTCGCTGACGACGCCCCAGCGCCCGCCCTCCGACCAAGTGGCGACGCCGACCTCGCGCTCCAGGGCGCGCAGATCGCGATAGACCGTGCGCGTCGCCACCCCGACGCGACGCGCGACGTCGGACGGTCGGATTCCGTCGGGATGGCCGCGCAACACGGTCACCACCCGGAGCATGCGCGCGAGCCGATCGCGTTTCTCGAAGACGGGTGCGTCGTCCTCGTCACGGACGTCGGGATCGAAGTCGTCGAGGGTCATGGGGCCGGAGGATAGATGACCACGTCGCGCCCGCGCTCGGTGGCCGTCAGCAGGACGCTGATCGTCCCCTGCAGGGCGTCGGGCTGGACGTCGAAGGCCGCGCCGTTGATCGTGCCCGCGATCTGTCCGAGCTGACCGTCGAGGAACACCCAGTAGTCCAGCTGGCCGCGCCACCGACCGAGGTCCGCATTGCCGACGAGCCAGCTGACCTGCGGAAACGCCGCCCGGAAGATCGAGCCGTCGATGGCGATCCGGCAGCGGCGGGCCGGTGCGCCCTCGATGACCTCCTCGCCGCGATCCTCGGCGGTGATCCGGTAGTCGTCGGGGAGGGCGACCTTCGTGGCGCGCAGGTCCAGCGATCCGTCCGCGCCCGGATCGGGCCCCGTCGTGCGCCAGGGCAGCGCGGGGGTGCGCACGAACGCGCGGCCACCCACCCAGGCCTCGCCATGGTGGCCGAGCTCGCGATCGGTCGCGACATACGCCAGCCAGCGGAACTCGTCGCCGAGGCGCTCCCCGCTGATGTCCACGGTCCCGATCGGCCGCAGGTCCACCTCGCCCTCGAGTCGGATGAACACGCGGGCGGTGGTCACGGTCGCAAGGCTTGCGTCACACGTCGGGGTCGGGGCGTCGGTCCCGATCGGCCCGAAGCGCGAACCGGCGGCTCGTGTCGGATCGTCACGGAGGGCCAGCTCGTTGGCGATGGCGACGGCCGCGAAGCCAGCGCCCGTGGCCAGCGCGAAGGCCAGGCCCAGCGCGCTGCCCACCGCCAGCCGTCGAGGACGGAGGGCGGTCCCGCCGTCGAGTGTCCGGGTGAGACCGAACGCCGCGAAGAGGCTCGTGCCGATCAGGGCCAGGACCCATGGGTAGGCCGCCTCGAGGGACGGCATCAGGGTCTGCGAGCCGAGCGCCAGGATCTGGTTCAGGACGCCCCCGATGGACGGGATCAGCAGGAGCAGAGAGAGGACCCCGAGGGTGACCATCAGCGGGAACGCACCCTGGCCACGGACCACCGGCGGCCAGCGCACGGCGACGACCGCGATGGCCAATGGCGCGAGCATGGTCAGGCCGACGAGGATGTCCAGTGGCCCTCCGGGTCGATAGGCCACAAGGACGAGTGCGGCCGCAGCGGCCCAGGCCGTCACCAGGGCGACAGCCAGCAGGCGTAACTCGAGTCGGCGGGCTCGCACGAACGGAGTCTAGCGACCCGCACGCAACGCACCTGCAGGAGCGTGGCCCGACCCGCAAGTACCGGATCCGATGGGACCCCCGGGTCATCGCGACCGCGCCTCTCCCGTTCGAACATTCCCGTACCGCACCGAACCGATCGGAGCGGGGGATGGACGACAGGGAACGTGAGCGATGGCCGGATCAGCGCAACGAGGTTCACGGGCACCCGGACGGACCTCGCCATCGGCCCGGATCACGACCAACGCCGTCCTGTCGGGCCCAGCTCCGATCAGCCCCGTCCCGTCGGGGCCCGTCGCGGTGGGCGACCCGCTGGTCACCCGCTCGACCTATCGCATGCTGCTGATGCGGGGCATGGCTCCCGACGAGGCAGCGGACTTGACCGCGTTCATGTGCGGCATCCCGGTGGGCGAGGTCCATTGGTCGCTGCGCCAGGTCAACCAGATGCTCTTTCTCCGCGAGCTGGCCCGGACGGGCCGGTTCGGGGCCCTTGATGGGGAGTCGCCCCGCCCGCACTGATCCGTTGCCTTCATCCGATCGAGCCGGCGACTCTCCCTCCTCCCGTCGGTCCCGATCACCCCGTCGAAGCGGTGCCGATCCTCCTCCCGGCGCCGCTTCGGCGCGTCAGGGAGCGGTCGTTGCAAGATCTCCCACCTGACAGCTGGAGGTTTCCTCGATACACTCTCGCGCGTCCTGGCTGTCCGAGGAGAACCATCCGATGCGAACCACCCGAGCCGTCGCGGCGCTGACTCTCGTCGCCGCTCTCGCGGCGGCCTGCTCGAGCGCAGGCGCGAGCCCATCCGCCAGCATCGCCGCGACTGACGCCCCGTCCGCGGCCCCGAGCATCGCGGCCACTGATGCCCCGACGACGGCACCGACACCCGATGCCTGCGCAAAGGAGAACCTGGCGCTGACGACGCCGGGCACGCTGACGATCGGTGCTGACAACCCGGCCTTCCCGCCGTACTACGACTTCCCGGGCGACGGCGAGACGGCGACCGATCCGTGGGAGTCGGGCGATCCGAACAACGGACGCGGGTTCGAGTCGGCCACGGCATATGCCATCGCCGAGGCCCTCGGCTTCACGAAGACCGAGGTCACCTGGATCCCGGTCCCGTTCAACAACGCGATCCAGCCCGGCGAGAAGGACTTCGACCTGTACCTGACCCAGGTCTCGTATTCCGACGAGCGAGCCCAGGCCGTCGACCTGACCGAGGGCTACTTCGACCTGACCCAGGCCGTCGTGTCACTGGCTGACAACCCCATCGCCAAGGTGACCACGGTCGCGGGCCTCAAGAACTTCAAGCTCGCGGCACCGGTCTCCACCACGAGCCTCGCCTACATCACCGACGTCATCGTCCCGACCGCCGACCCGGCCGTGTACGACACGCTCGATGCGGCCATCCAGGCGGTCTCGGCGGGCCAGGTCGACGGCGTGGTGGTGGACCTGCCGACCGCGTTCTTCATCACCGCGGTGCAGCTCGAGGGCGGCACCATCGTCGGCTCGCTCCCGCCGACCGGAGCGGAGACCGAGTACTTCAGCGCCGTCCTGGACAAGGACAGCCCGCTGACGGCCTGCGTCAACGAGGCGATCGTCGCGATCAAGGCCGACGGCACGCTGGCGGCCATCACCGAGAAGTGGATCACCGGTCAGGGCGCGCCCGCTCTCGCGCCGTAGCGGCGGCGCTGACCCGCTATCGTCCGTCCGGTGACGGACCGACTCGAGACACAGGATTCGCGCGACACCGGACGCAGCCCATCCGTCGGGCCAGAGCGCGGGTCTCGTGCTGCCCGGCAGGCAGCCGAACGCCGCAAGGCGATCCGTAACTCGGTCATCGCCATCGCCAGCACGCTGACTGTCTTTCTGGCGCTGGCCTACGCGATCGTCAACGCCCCGAACTGGCCCGCGGTCGAGGCGCGCTTCTTCGACGTGCCGCGCATCGTCGACTCGGTGCCGGACCTGCTCGAAGGCTTCCTCACCAACGTCGGGCTGTTCCTCGTGGCCGAGCTGCTGGTCCTGGTGGTGGCCCTCGTCGTCGCTGTCGTCCGGAGCGTGCCCGGGCCGGCGTTCCTGCCGTTCCGGGTCATGGCCACGATCTTCACCGACGTCTTCCGGGCCGTGCCGGGCGTCGTCTGGATCTTCGTGTTCGGCTTCGGGATCCCGGGCCTGCGCATCGAGGGCGTGCCCAGGGAGCCCCTCCTGTGGGGGCTCATTGCCCTCGTCCTGATCTATTCGGCATACGTCTCGGAGGTCTATCGGGCCGGGATCGAATCGGTCCACCCGAGCCAGGACGCGGCAGCCCGATCGCTCGGTCTGAGTCGCGTCCAGTCGCTTCGCTACGTGGTCCTGCCGCAGGCCGTCCGGCGGGTGATCCCGCCCCTCCTCAACGACTTCATCGGGCTCCAGAAGGACACCGTGCTGATCTCGTTCATCGGCGTCGTGGAGATCTTCCGGACGGCCCAGATCAAGCAATCCGGCAACTTCAACTTCTCCTACTACATCGGCGTGATGCTCGTGTTCATCGTCATCACCATCCCGATGACCCGCCTGGTGGACTGGCTGGTCGCCAGGGAGCGACGGACGCGCTCGGCGGGCGGCGCGGCATGACGGCCGCCCTGGAGGTCATCGGCCTGGAGAAGGCGTTCGGGCCGCTGGAAGTCCTGCGCCGCCTGGATCTGAGCGTCGAGGAGCACGAGGTCGTGTGTCTCATCGGTGCGTCGGGTTCCGGCAAGTCCACGCTCCTGCGCTGCATCAACCTCCTCGAGCCGATCGACGCCGGGCGAATCGTGATCGGCGGCCTGGACATCACGGCGCCCGATGTGGATGTCGATCGGATCCGGCGACGGATCGGGATCGTCTTCCAGTCCTTCAACCTGTTCCCGCACATGTCCGTGCTGGACAACATCACGCTCGCGCCACGCAAGGTCCTGAAGACCGGGCGGGTCGCTGCCGAGGCTGACGCCACGCGCCTCCTCGAGCGGTTCGGGCTCAGCGACAAGCGCCACGAGTTCCCGGACCGACTGTCCGGTGGCCAGCAGCAGCGCGCCGCGATCGTCCGAGCCCTGGCCATGACCCCGGACCTGCTGCTCCTCGACGAGATCACGAGCGCGCTCGACCCGGAGCTCGTGGCCGAGGTCCTCGATGTCATCCGTGAGCTTGCCTCCGGCGGCATGACGATGCTCATCGCCACCCACGAGATGGGCTTTGCCCGCGAGATCGCCTCGCGGGTCTGCTTTCTGGATGCCGGCGTCGTCTGCGAGGAGGGCCCGCCGGAGCGCCTGTTCAGCGATCCGCAGCAGCCCCGGACGCGCCAGTTCCTTCAGCGGATCATCCAGGCCGGTCGCCTCTGACCCGCGGCCACGCGCTACGCGAACGCTAGCTCGGCGATGCGGACGGCATGGCCGACGCGACGGGGTCGGGGCTCGGCGTCGGTTCCGCCAGCTCCTCCGCGTCGTACTCGAGGCCGGGCACCAGGCGGAGCGTCCAGCCCACGACGATGCGGTCCGGCTCGTAGTCATCTGCCAGCGGGTCCAGCGACGGGTAGCTGAGGCGGTTCCACAGCGCGATGCTCCGCCCGCTCGTGCCGAATGTGTCGCCGATCCCCTCGAGCGAGTCGCCCGGTCGGACGACGTAGATGAGGAAGGTCGGGAGCGGCGTCGGGGTCGGTCGGATGAAGGACGGCGTCGGGGTGGGGCCGGCGGGCGTCGGTGTGGCCGTGGCTGGCGCGACCGTGGGATCGCCGCCGGTGCCGCCCCGCGATCCCGGGTTCGGCACGCAGCCCATCACCGTGAGCAGGATCAGACCGAGCAGCGATGACCTGGTGCGAGCGCGCATCGTGCCCATCGTGACGGACGGCGGCCGAATGCGGTGACGACGACCAGCCCGCGCCGCATCCGCGCTCAGGCGCTGCCGATGACCTCGGAGTCCACCGGGGTCGGCGCCTGGGGCGAGAACTCGGCCGCCAGCGCGAGCCCCTCGGCGGCCGTGGCGATCAGGTCGCGCCCGCCGCGCTTGGCGGCGTAGCAGGCGCGGTCGGCGGCGAGCAGCATGTCGGGAGCCAGGGCTCCGTCCGCCGGGAACGACGCCACCCCGATCGAGGCGGTGACTCGATGTCCGAGGTCGTGCAGGGAACCCCGGGCCCGCTCGGCGACCTGCATCGCGCCCGCCGCGTTGACGCCCGGGAGCAGGAAAGCGAATTCGTCACCGCCGTAGCGGAACACGAGGTCCGTGTCGCGGCCGGCTCGGACCAGGGCTCGGGCGATCTTGCGCAGGTGAGTGTCGCCGGCCTGGTGGCCCTGAGCGTTGTTCACATCGCGGAAGTCATCGAGGTCGAGCATGATCAAGCCGAACGCGGTCCCGTCACGGACCATCCGGTCGAGGCGCTCCTGGAACGTGCCGTGATTGAGCAGCCCGGTCAGCGCGTCGGACTCGGCGCGCATCTCGACCGCGCGGAAGACCTCGGCGTTCTGGAGCGCGATGGACACCTGGGCCGCGAACAGCTGCACGAGGTCGAACTCCTCGGGGGCGAAGGTGTGCCCGGTGCCCAGGCGCTCGATGGTCAGGACGCCGACGGCTCCCTGGCGACCGCGCAGGGGGACGGCGATGAGGCTGCCGTTCATCGCCTCGCCATCGACGTCGAGATCGTGGAAGTGGTTGACCCGCGCGTCGGTCCGCTCGTCATCGATGTAGACGGGCTCGTTGTGTTCCACGACCCACGTCGCGATGCCCGTCCCGCCGGCCCCCCACGGTTCCAGGAAGTGGTCGGCGTGGACACCCCGGGCGGTGACCGGGGTGAGGACCCCGCTCGTCGAGTCCAGGACCTCGATGGCGATGTTGTCGCAGGCGATGAGGTCGCCCAGGCGCTCGGTGATGGCTTCCATCACGCCCCGACCGTCGAGCGTCGTGAGGATCGCCTCGGTGATCTGGAGGAGCTCGCGCTGGCTGCGGACCTGTCGTTCGAGGGTCGCTGACTGGGCCCGCAGGCGCTCGGTCGTGTCGGCGTTGATCATGGCCTGGGCGGCGAAGCTCGCGTAGATGACCAGCAGCCGCAGATCGTCATCGCGGAACTGGTTGAGGCCGAGCTTGGACAGCACGAGCACCCCCAGGACCTCGTCCTCGTAGAGCATCGGCGCCAGGAGCATCGATTCGTCGAGATCGTCCTCGGTCCCGGGTATCGTGCTCGCCCGCGGGTCGGCTGCGGCGTCAGGAAGGTTCTGGGCGATCCGATGTTCGGCCACCCAGCCCGTGATGCCCTGGCCGACGGCGACCTTCAGCTGGTCCGGCGTCTCATCCACGTACCCGCCGACCTGGCCGGCCATGGCGACCGGCACGAGCTCGTCGTCGACCACGCGATACACCCGGACGTTGTGGGAATCGATGAGCTGGCGCAGCTCGGTCGCGATCGCCTGCCCGATCTCGTGGACGTTCGAGAGTTGGTTGAGGCGGGCTCCCAGCTGCTGGATGGACTGGAGCTGTGCCGCCCAGACGGACATCCGGCCGAAGTCCTGGGCGGCCCTGATGGCCACGCTCGCGTGGGTCGCCAGGGCGGCGATCGACTCGAGCTCGTCCGGTGTCCAGGCATGGGGCGTGTCGTGGTAGACATCGAGCAGCCCAAGGAGCTCCGTGCCGTCCATCAGGGGTGCGGTACAGATGGTGTCGTAGCCCTCCTGCACGACGGCGCCACGGACTGCCTCGCCGCGCGGGTCGTCGCGATAGGCGACCGAATAGAGCGGACGTCGAGCGGTCGTCGCGGCGGCCGGCAGGCCCTTTGCCGCGAAGGTCCGTGCTGCGGCCAGGTACGCGGCCGACAGTCCGCGGCTGACCGCGGCCGCGACCTGGCCATCGGCCTGGCGCAGGAATACCGCGGCGCGATCTGCCTCGAACAGGACCATGGCATGGTCCACGAGGCCGGCCAGGATTCGATCGAGATCAAGGCGGCTGCCGATATCGCCGTCGATCCGGCGCAGGGCTTCGGCACGGTGGAGCAGGTGGTTCACCTCGTCGCGCCGGCGGGCCGTCTCGACCATGCTCCCGAGGTTCGCCGCCACGACCGCCGCCAGGTCCTCGTCAGTGCTATCGAGCGAGCCCTTGTCGCGACCGACAAGCAGCAATGCGCCCCACGCTCCGCCGGTGCCGGGGATCGCGACCGCGATCTCGGCTCGCTCGCCGGGCAGCGCGGTCAGCGTGACCCGCTCGGCCCCGTTGGTCCGGATGGGCACGGCCGTCAGGCCGTCGCCGACGCGCTGGCCAGCGTCCAGCGCCCGACCAAGGATGCCGAATCCGCGGGGCAGGTCGAGCAGGCGCGGCGACCTCGGGTCGGCGGCCGCGACCGCGCGGACAGCCAGTCGTTCGTCGCGCCGTTCCCAGACCGCAACGAGGGCCAGATCGAGCGTCGTGCAGATCACCGTGACCACCTGGTCCAGGGCCTCGTCGAGGTCCCGCACGCCGACCGACAGCCGAGCGATCGTGTCCAGGAGGGCGAGGTCGCGTCGATGCACGGCCACGCTGGTCGCGCTGCTCCGGCCGATCGCGCGGAGCTCGCCGGTGCCGGCCGGCGGACCAGCCAGGCCACCGGCCTGACCAGCCAGGCCACCGGCGGGACCAGCGAGGGACCCGGGATGAGCGCTGCTGTGCGTGGCGCCCACGCCAGCTCCGATCTCGATCGGCAGGTTCTCAGCGGCCGCCAGGAAGCGCTGCAGGTCGCTCGGCCGGTAGCGTCGGTCGCCGCGTGGGTTGATCCGGTAGTAGCGCAGCCGCCCCGCGTCACTCCAGGCACGGACCGTGTTCGGGTGCACGCCGAGCATCCTGGCTGCCTTCGTGACCGACAGGGTGGCGTCGGCCGGGCGCGCCGTGTACGTCGCGCTCATCGCAGATGGGCAAGAACTGTGAAGTTCATCGAGCCGAGGCTACCAGCCTCACACTTCTTGACAATAGGACGAAGGTCCCGGATCGGTCCGCGCTCAGTTCGGGCCGGCGCGCCGCCCTCCGGTGGCGCGCACGAACAGGTACGTCCCGAGTGCCGCGACGAGCGCGATCGCGAGGACGAGCCCGATGGCCGTCAGCGGATCGCCAACGAGTCCCGGGCCCTGCCCGCTGCTGCGGGGATCCCCGCCCGGCGCCGAGGACGGTGTCGGCGAGGCGGCCGACGCGAGACCGGTCATGGCAGCGAGGATCGCCCAGGCGATGCCGAGGGTCAGCAGGATCATGGCGCCGCCGAGGGCAACGGCCGCGCCGAGGGTGCGTCGCCGGCCACCGGCGGCCAGGACGCGCATCGCCTCATCGCGTTCCAGGGTGGTCAGGATCAGGGGCCGCCCGAGGCCAGGGCCCATGCGCACGCTGCCATCCGCCCCGCGCCGGGGGACCCCGATGACGATGGCGTGGTCCACCGACGAGACCTGTTCGACACGCAGGCGGACCGACTGGTCGGCCGCGATGCCGGCGGGCATCCGATCGGGGATCTCGCCGGCCAGGCCGATCGATTCGCGGGCGATGACCACGAGACCATCGTCGAGTGCCGCTTCGTCGACGGTCACGCCGTCGAGACCCTCGCGGACCTCGAACGGGACCGCGTCACGGCGCTCGTCGATGGTCCGCCAGGACTGGCCCTCCCGAAGTGCCAGGCGCGTCCGGCGCAGGACGAGCGGTCGGTGGGCATCGTCCTCGAACGGGGTCTCGGCATCGATCCGACCACGTAGCCCGACGTAGTGCTCGGGGCCGTCGGCGAGGGCCACGACCTCTGCGAGGGACAGGACCGGCGTCGCCGCCAGGAGCCGCCCGATCCGGAGCGAGGGACCGAAACTGCGCAGGATCGCGATGCCGGCGATGAGCGCGGCGATGCCAGGGATGATGAGGACAAGGGGGGTCACGGCGGAAGTCTACGCGCCGGCCCGGCAGGAGCGCCGTGCGCCGGGCATGAAAAGGCCCGAAGGAACCTCCACGACACGTGGGCGTTGATGCGATCGCTGCCGTTAGTGGCGTTCGGCCCCTCCGGGCTGGTGCTGACTCTACGGGCCGCGCCGGGCCGCGGTCAACGGCCTTCATCCACGAAACGTGGGCCATCGGCGCCATCTATCCACAGGTTGTCCACATCGCCAGTGACGACGTCAGCCGCTCGGTCGCCCCGATGCCGGATCGAGCGCGCTGAGCTGGCCGTCGAAGCCGGTCAGGACGAGTCGCCCGCCGATGAGCTCCACGGCGGTGACGACGTCGGAGTGGGCAACACGCCAGGCCACCATGCCGTCAGCCTCGAGGGCGAAGGTCTCGATCTCCGATTGGACGATGACGTGATCGAGCCGTGGTGTGCCCAGCAGGCCGATGATCGGCGTGGCCGAGCGATGGTCGAAGCGCGGCTCGCCGCTGGCGGCCTCCAGGCCGAAGGTGTGGAACCCGTAGGCCACGACGAGCAGACCCTCCGTATCCCAGTAGCGAGCCCGCGGCTCGTCGAAGATGGTCGAGGCAAAGCGCGCGGTCCACGCGCCCCGCGGTCCCTCCAGGCGCAGCTCCGCCCGGCACAGGGCGTCGGGAGCGGCGCTGACGCGCGTCCCGAGGTCATGGAGCGCCCCGCCCGCCTCCGACAGTGCGAAGACCGCGGCTGCCTGGCCGCTGCCCGCCCAGCGCCAGCGTGCCCGCAGACCGCCCGGGTACGTGATCGTCGCGTTGCGCGGCTCAGCGGCCACCCGCGGCGAGCCGGTCACGCCGGTCCCACCGGTCACCCGCCGGGGGACGTGGCTCGAGTCAGTGCCGCGGCGGCATCGGCCTCGACATCGGCCTGGCGCCGTTGCTCGGCGATCGGCGCGACCATCGCGTTGGCCAGGATCCGCAGCGTGTTCGGCGGGACCTCGAAGACGGCGCTGGGCAAGCCGGCGGCCGCCCACACCGTCGGATAGCGCCCAAGGTCCGGATCCATGACCACCCGCAGAGGCCGGATATGGCCGATGGGCGGGATGCCCCCGATGACGAAGCCGGTCAGGTCGTTGGCCTCGCGCGCGGTCGCTCGTCGAATGTCCATCTCGCCGGTCACGGCCGCCAGCCGCGCCAGGTCCACCCGATCGGCGCCCGATATCAGGCACACGATGGGCGCCAGGCCGCCGTCGTCCGCCGGCGCCACGAAGACCAGCGACTTCACGATCTGGCCGATGCCGGCGCCGACCGCGGCCGCCGCCTGCTCGGCCGTATGCGTCGATTCGTCGAAGGCGACGATGTCCAGGGTCACGCCCTTGCGCAGGGCTGCCTCGAGGACGCGCTTGACGGCGGGATGGTCGGTCGGGGCGGGCACGGCCGGAGTCTAGCATCGGCGGTAGCATCGACTCGTGCTGCGAGCCTTGATCCTGGCCGATGGCGACGTCCCTTCGCGGGCCGTCCTCGATGGGGCATGGCCGGGCTGGGATGCGGACGTTGACCTGGTCATCGCCGCGGACGGGGGCGCGCGCCATGGACCGGGACTCGGCGTGCGTATCGATCATTGGGTGGGCGACGGCGATTCGCTTGGCGAGGCGGCCATCGCCGAACTGGCGGCGGCGGGCGTGCCGATCGAGCGCTCGCCGCCGGACAAGGACGAGTCCGACACCGAGCTCGCCATCCGTGCTGCCGTGCGCCTGGGCGCCGACGACCTGGTCATCCTGGGCGCGCTGGGCGGGGCTCGGATCGATCACGCCCTTGCAAATATCGGCCTGCTCGGCGTATCCGAACTCGGTGACCGTCGGGCGGTGATCCTGGATGGTCGGTCGAGGCTCTCGCTGCTCAGGACGACCGATCGTCAAGGCGACCCGGTCAGTGCCTCGCTGGTCGGCCGGATCGGCGATCTCGTCTCGCTGCTGCCGGTCGGCGACGGCGTCAAGGGGGTCACGACCAGCGGCCTGCTCTACCCGCTCACGGACGAGCCGCTCGTGGCCGGCACCCCTCGCGGGCTGTCCAACGTGATCGTCCGATCCGGAGCGCAGGTGCGCCTCCGAGCCGGTCGACTGCTGGTCATCGAGACCCCTGCTACATTCCCGGCATGAGCCTGCCCAACGTCGGCGACCTCGCTCCCGAGGTCGCCTTGCCGGATGAGACCGGCACCGTCCATCGCCTGTCCGAGCAGCGTGGCCGCTGGACGATCCTGTATCTCTACCCCACGGACGACACACCCGGCTGCACCATCGAGGCGTGCGAGTTCCGCGACGCCAACGCCACGTTCAACGAGCGCGGCGCCGACGTCTGGGGCATCAGCCCGCAGGGCGCCCAGAGCAAGGCGGCCTTCCGCGAGAAGTTCGATCTGCCGTTCACCCTCCTCGCCGACGAGGCGCACGAGGTCGCCGAGGCGTACGGGTCGTGGGTTCAGAAGGAGAACTACGGCAAGTCCTACTGGGGCACCTCGCGCACGACGTTCCTCGTCGATCCAGGTGGGCGCATCGCCTGCGTTTGGCCCAAGGTCAAAGCGGAAGGTCACGCCGTCGAGGTGCTCGCGGCGCTCGATGCGCTGCAGGCTGCAGCGGCGTGAAACCGGGCGCAAGCGAGGCTTCGCTCGTGGGGGGAGACGAGCGAAGCCTCGACCGAAAGCCTAGCGTCGGTCGCGCCGGACTGCAAGGTCCCTGCGCATGGGAGACCAGGCTTTCCACGGCCAGGACGTCCGCGACCAGGCTTTCCGCGGCCGTTGCGGCGGCTGGGACGGAGCCCTCCCGATGACCGATGCCCGTCCGCACGCCACCGATCACGCCTGGCGTCCGAGCCGCTTCATGGTCATCGCGGCCCATCCCGACGACTCCGAGTTCGGGCCGGCCGGAACCGCGGCCCGCTGGATCGACGAGGGCGCGCAGGGGTGGCTGGTGTGCTGCACCAGCGGCGACCAGGGCGGTGAGGACGCGACCATGGACCCGCTCGCCCTTTCGGCCGTTCGCGAAGCCGAACAGCGCGCCGCCGCAGCGGTGGTCGGGTACGCGGGGGTGTCGTTCCTGCATCAGCCCGACGGCGGTCTGGCCAACGACCTCGCCCTGCGCGAGATGCTCGTACGCGAGATTCGGACGTTCCGCCCGGACGCGGTCCTGACCTCGGATCCCGAGGTCCTGTTCCATGGCGATGGTGGCGTCAACCACACCGATCATCGCGCCGCAGGTGCGGCGGCCGTTGACGCGGTCTACCCGGCAGCGCGCAACCCGATGGCCTTCCCGTGGCTCGTTCGGGACGGCCTGGCTCCGCATGCCGTTCGGCGCCTGTACCTGTTCTGGCCCAATCACCCGGATGTGTGGGTCGACATCGGCACCGTCCTCGACCGCAAGGTCGATGCGCTGCTGGCACACGCCAGTCAACTGCGCGAGCCCGATGCGCTCCCCGGGCGGATCCGCGGCTGGCTCGCCGCGGATGGGGCGATGATCGGTGTGGCCGCGGCCGAGGGGCTGCGCCTGATCGTCATCGATGACGACGAGGATGAGGGCGGGCACGCGTCCGGGTGACCCTGCCTCAGCTCTCGTCGAGGAGCAACGGCCGGAGATGCCCCCAGCGGTTCCACACATCGGCGAGGCCGTCGGCCCGTCGCCCGAGCATGGTCACGAGTTCACCAAGGCTAAGATCGCCGGCGGCGCTCGCGAGGTGCTCATCCGCGGCGACCGTGACCTCGCGGAACAGCTCGGCCATCGCCGCCTCGTCCGGCCATTGGCGCATGCGCATCGGGTCCAGCCCGGCGTACCCGAGCGCGAGCGAGAGGTCGCGCTGAGAGGGGATCCGGCCATCCAGCCAGCCGCCGAGCCCATCGAAGCGGTAGCCGAGCGACGAGAGCGCGCCCACGATGTCTCGAGCCTGCTCGATGGTGAACGGTCCCCAGAATGGGTGCTCGAGCGGGAAGCTCAGGGCGCCAGCCTCGATGGCGTCGGCCAGGATCGCGTCCACCAGGTCCGAGACGGCCAGCTGCCAGCGACGGCGCTCCTCGGGATCGTCGCCGGCCAGCGCCGCCACGACCTCGCCCATCGCCGCGCGGTCACCGCGCACAAGCCGGAAGACGCGCGGTATCCCACCACCGCCGAGGGCGACCGTGAGGGGCTCGCCTTCGGCCTCGCTGCCGCCATCGGGGAACGGGCCACCGGGTGCGCGACCGGGCATCGTGGGCAGGTGTGCTCGCGAGCCGTCGGTCAGCGCGCCCTCATCGCAGTCGGCCACGGCTTCGCGGGCGGCGAGGCAGGCCGCCTCCGATGTCTCGGCCGAGATCCGCGCGGCGTCGGCTTCCAGGGAGCGCCGCTCGAGGTCCGCCCCGAGTGCCCGCGCGGCATCGAGCTCGTGGGCAATCACGAGCGCCGCGTCACGAGCCGCCGCGTTGATCGCATTGACCTCGGTCAACCAGGCTCGCGCGGCAGCCTCGACCTCTTCGGTCGTCGTCGCCCCGCCGCGCCCAGCGCGGAAACGCGCCTGGGCCTCGTCCTTGGCGTGCCGGACCGCCCGCGGATCGGCCGCGGCATGGGCTTGCTCGGAGCGGGACTCGTGGTCGTCATAGGCCCGCTGCGCCGTGCGCAGGGCGTCCTCCGCCGTGGTCGCCGGGGCCCGCGATCGGGTCGCCAGCTCACAACGTTCATCGGCCACGCGCCGAAGTTCGGCGCACGTCTCGTCGGCGCTGTCATGACCGCTCACGTCGCGTCCTCCCTCATCCGGCGCTCCCGCCTGGTCCAGCACGGCGGTAGCCGTCGGTATGCGCATCGCAGCCTGCGCTGACGCTGCGGCGCTCGCGCGCAGCGCGCCGAGCATCGGGTCCATCCCGCCGCTGACCGGAACGCCATACGCTGGGGCCGGATCACGCCCCGACGCGTTGGCTGCGACCGCTGGGCCGGCGAGGCGGAAGACTGGCTCCATGATCCGTCCGGGCAGCAGGCCTTCGCCAACGCCAACGGTCGCGGCGGCCGCCGACGGACTCGCGGACAGAACGGCTGTTCGACGGTCGGGTGTACCGCCGGGCAGGGCCGTGACCCCGTCGCGCCGATCGGCCGGCCCGCCCCGAGCCGGTTCGGCCGGACTCGCGCTGAAGGCCTCGTCGGCCAGGGTCGTGGCTCGACGACGAGGGACGGCGTCCGTCGACATGGTCACGCGAACCTCGCGCGCAGCGGGCGGACGCGCTCGTACGACCTCGACCAGGGCGGCACCGGCCCCCAGGCCCAGGATCAGGCCCATGGCCAGGAACGCGAACTCGCTGGCGGTCACGCTGGCTGCAACTCCCTCGGCCGCACCGGACGTGGTGCGGCACATTCCCCGGGGCCAGCGTAGCTGCGACACACCGGAGCGTCAACCCAGGGGCGCCATCCAAAGCGGCGAGGCATCCGGTTTTGCCGCGGCGGAGACCGCGATGGTAGATTCGGGCCTGTCGGCGCCGTCGCCGACTCACGAGCCCCGAGCCCGAGCCCATCCGACCCCAGGGAAAGGCACGCCCCGCTTGGCCATCGAACAAGCTCAGGAATTCCTCGTCCAGCCTGTCGACGCCTCCTGGTTGCAATGCAACATCGAGTGCCAGGAAGCGTGTCCGGTCGGGACCAACTGCCGCGGCTACCTGAATCTCGCTGCCGAAGGGCGGTTCGAGGAGGGCTATATCCTGTCGCGCGAGCCGAACCCGGTCGCGGCGATGTGTTCCTACGTCTGTTCCGCACCGTGCGAGCGCGCCTGTCGCCGCGGCGATATCGACCGCCCCCTGGCGATCCGCGCGATGAAGCGCTTCCTGGTGGAGTGGCATGAGGCGTCGGGCATCCCGGACGTCATGCCCCAGATCACGCCGCGCGCTGAGCGCGTGGCGGTCGTCGGCGCCGGTCCGGCCGGCATCTCCGTCGCCCGGGAACTCGCGACCAAGGGCTACGGCGTGACCGTCTTCGACAGCCTGCCCTTCGCGGGCGGCACGATGCTCATCGGCGTCCCGGCCTTCCGCCTGCCGCGCGAGGCGATCGAGATGGACGTCCGCCTCGTGGAGCGCCTCGGCGTCACGTTCGTCTACGACACGACCGTCGGCAAGGACATCCCCTTCGACCAGCTCCAGCGTGACTACGACGCCATCGCCATCACGGCGGGCGCCATGGACGCCGTCGCCCTGGACATCCCGGGTGCGGATCTGGACGGCGTCGACTACGGTGTCGACTTCATGAAGAAGGCGAACCTTGGCCAGCCCCTGGAGGTCGGGACCGACGTCGTCGTCATCGGTGGCGGATACACCGCCATGGACTGCTCGCGCACGAGCCTGCGCCACGGCGCGGACCACGTCACCATCGCGTACCGCCGGACCCGTTCGGAGCTCGTGGTCGATGAGGAGGAGCTGGGGGAGACGGAGCGCGAGGGCGTCCGCATGGAGTTCCTGGCGAGCCCGATCGAGATCCTCGGCGAGAACGGCAAGGTGGCGGGGGTCAAGTTCATCCGCAACCGCCTCGGAGAGCCCGACGCATCCGGTCGCCGCTCGCCGGTGCCCGTGGAGGGTTCCGAGTTCGTGGTCAAGGCACAGACCGTCATCCCGGCGGTGTCGCAGGCGGCGGACCTGACCTTCTTGCCGGTGGAGGCCACGTTCGAGATCAATCGCGGCCGGGTCAAGGTGGATCCCGCGACCTATGCCACGAATGTGAAGGGCGTCTTCGCCTGCGGTGACTTCGTGACCGGCCCGACAACGCTCATCGAGAGTGCCGGTCACGGCAAGAAGGCCGCCTACGCCATCGATCGCTACCTCGCCGGTCGAACGGACGTCACGGTCGCGGCCAACGTCAAGATCACGAGCTCGTGGCGCCACGACATGCCCGAGTTCTACGACGTCCTGCCGCGCCAGCACATCCCGATGGCGCCGTTGACGGCCCGCATGCCATCCAGCGACCCGATCGTCAATTTCAACACCCCGGTGGAGTTGGGCTACGACGCCAACGGGGCGGTCGCGGAGTCGACGCGTTGCCTCATGTGCAACTACAACATCTGGTTCGACCCGTTCCGATGCGTCCTGTGCGGCGCCTGCGCGGATGTCTGCCCGGAGGGCGTCATCCACTTGGTCGACATCAACACCCTCAAGTCGGAGGGCCTCCTGCCGGAGCTGGAGGAGGCATACGGATGGGAACAGGGCGGCGCCATGATCCTGGACGAGGAGCGCTGCATCCGCTGCGCACTGTGCGTCAAGCGCTGCCCGTTCGACGCCATTACGATGGAACGGTTCGAACTCCAGGAGGTCTCGACCGACGGTCGGCTCTACAAGGAGTCGTATCGTGATGCGCAACTGGCCGGGACACCCGGCGTCGCAGGAGGAGCCCGGTGAGTTTCCTCGAGCGGGTGGATCAGACCATCCGTCGAAGCCCGGTCTGGCGGTCGCTCTTCCGTCAGCCCTACCCGCACGACGAGGGGGCCGTGGGCGAGATGCGCGTCGATCGCCTCATCCGTCAGCTCGCCCACGAAACTCGCCTTCCACTTGTGCTGCAGCCAGTTGTGTTGCAGCCAGTTGTGTTGCAGCCCCGGCGGCACCAGCTCGTCGAATGCGCTGTTCAAGGCCGTATCGTGCATCTGGCCGACGTGCTTCGCGGCGATGTCGTGGAGTGGCTTGAAGGCGTGTTCGCGCTCCTTGCTGGGCTCAGCCCAGCAGGCCACGCAGGCCAGCAACGGCTCGCCGTGGCGGTCCTCGGAGATGAACGATGAGACTTTCCTGATGAGCCTGATACCCGGCCTCGGCATCGCCAAGGGGATGGCACTCACGCTGCACCGCTTCTTCGAGCCCAAGGTCACGATCAAATACCCCGAGGTCACGTCGGAGATCATCCCCAAGTCCCGCGGCCGCCTCCAGCTGCTCTACGACGAGTGGGGCTCGCTCAAGTGCGAGACCTGCTTCCAGTGCGCCCAGGCCTGCCCGATCGAGTGCATCGACATGGGCGGGATGGACACGCGCGGCCGATTCCACGTCCACTGGGGGCCTCCGGAGACCTACGGCGAACGGCGCGAGGAATCGGCGCTGCGGCGGTCCGGCCGGCCGGTGCCCGACCCCGCCTTCGTGACATTCGCTGCCGTCGACCTGAGCGGGCTGGACGCCATCCTCGAAAGTTTCGACCACGACCCGGCCCAGATGCTGTTGATCCTGGAGGCGACTCAGGCCGCCTATGGCTACCTGCCGGTGGCAGCGCTCAAGCGCATCAGCGAGAAGACTGGTGCCTGGTATGCCATGATCTATGGCACGGCGAGCTTCTACAGCCACCTGCGCTTCGAGCCCGCCCAGGCGGTCCACCAGGCGGCCGCAGTCGATGTCCACCGGCCGTCGGAGACGAGCTACCTGACCGCCCTCGACGCGGCGCTCGGCCGTGACGCCGGGCAGCTGGGCCAGCCGGCCCGAGCGTAAGGAGATGGTCGAGCTCCTGGCGACGCCGGCCGCCTGGCCCGCGATCCTGCTGGGGCGGGCGCAGGCCGCCGATCCGACCGATCTGGATGCCGCCGTGCGCGACGGCGCATTCGACGGGCTGCGCCGTGCGATCCGCGACCTCGGGGCCACCGCGACGATCGCGGAGATCGCCTCGTCCGGTCTGCGTGGCCGCGGCGGCGCGGGATACCCTGCCGCCGAGAAGTGGCGAACGGCCGTCTCCATCGAGGCGCCCCGGCGGTACGCCGTGGCGAATGGCTATGGGGCGGACCCGGCCTGCCACACGGACCGGACCCTGCTCGTCCGCGACCCGTTCGCCATCGTGGAAGGGCTGGCCATCGCCGCCTTCGCGATCGGCGCGAGCGAGGCGTTCATCGCGGTTCGGGCGGAGGACACGGACGTCGTGGCAGCCCTCGCGACCGCCATCGGTGAGGCCACCGAGGCAGGGTTCCTGGGGCCGGACGTCCTGGGCTCCGGGCGCGACGTCTTCATGAGCGTGCGACCGGTCCAGGGCGCCTACATGCTGGGCGAGGAAACGGTCCTGCTGAAGGCGCTGGAGGGCAAGCGCGGCCAGCCCGAGCAGCGGCCGCCATACCCCGCCCAGCGCGGCCTGCTCGGCATGCCGACGGTCGTCAACAACGTCCAGACGCTGGCCGCGGTGCCGTGGATCATCCGCAACGGCGCTGCTGCATTCGCCGCCACGGGCGACCCGGCGAGCCCGGGCACGGTCCTGGTCCAGCTGCGGACCCCGGGCGGTGACGGGATCGCGGAAGTCCCGCTTGGGACACCACTCGGCGAGGTCATCGCGCTGGGCGCGTCCCTCCCGGCCGGCCGCTCGCTGCAGGCCATCCTCGTGGGCGGGCCATCGGGCGGGCTCCTGCCGCCGGCCGCGCTGGACACGCCATACACGTTTGCCGCGCTTCGCGCCGCCGGCGCCCACCTCGGCTCGGGCTCCATCGTGGTCGTGGATGACCGGACGGATCTCGTGGAACTGGTCGGCGTCCTGACCCGCTTCTGCTCCAGCGAGGCGTGCGGCAAGAGCATCCCGTGCCGGATCGGCACCAAGCGCCTGGCGGAGCTCGTCGCGCGTCGTGAGGACGGCCTGGCGCGACCAACGGACGACGTTCTGGGCCAGGATCTGGCGGCCGATATCGTGGCCTCCGCGTTGTGCGATCACGAGCGCCTGGCCACCCTCCCCTACACGAGTGGGATGCGATACTTCGCGTCTGCGTTCGACTGTGCCAGCCGACCCGAGCCGGCCGCGACCGAGGCCCCCCGATGACCGACACCCTCATCCGCCCCGAACGCCCCGAGCAGCCCGCCGCCGCCGCTGCCACGCCCGAGTCGCTCGCCGAGCGCCTGCTCGACACGCAGTCGCC
>JANOTJ010000374.1:0-2274 GCA_031416295.1 Chloroflexota bacterium | reverse complement strand
GATCGACCCCTGGCCCTCGACGAGGATCCAGTCGGCGCGGGCCTCCCCCTGCTCGACGAGCCACTCGACCGTGCCGTTGGTGAAGTCGCTGATGACCCGGTCCACGGCCACACCCCAGCCCTCGATCATCATCCCGGTCTGACCGGTCGGCGCCATCACGGCCGACAGGCCCTCGCGACGCGCGGCCGCGACGAGCTCCAGGGCGACGGACATCTTGCCGATGGCGCAGTCGGTGCCGACGGTCAGGATCACCCGACTGCCAGGCCGATGACGTCGCCCGACGGTCGTCTCCATGCGCTCCGGCGGCCGCCGATAGTCGATCAGACGAGTGCTCGCCGCCTGGGCCGCGGCAGCGAACTCGGGGTCGTCGCCGAGGAACTGGTGGAGCCCGGAGTGGATGTCCAGCCCGGCGGCGATGGCCGCGAGGATCAGCCCGCGCCAGTCGGGTGGCAGCTTGCCCCCGGTCGGAGCGATGCCGATGAGCAGCCCATCCGGACGGACTGGTCCGGCGAGGGCTTCATCGAGGGTCGACAGGAACGGGATCTCGAAGCGCGGCAGGAACTCGCGCAGGTTGCGCCCGGCCATCGAGGAGTCCAGGATGCCGATGATCTCGTCCCGGCCGTAGCGGATGACGCCGAGCGCGGTCTTCGCGCCATGCAGGTCGAACTGGCCCTCGGTGAGGATGACCAGGCGGCGGGGCGCGGCGGGGGGCTGCACGCGGGCAAGTCTAGGGAACGACGCGACTACGGACACGTCGTACACTCCGAGGGTGAGCTTTGACGTCGCCGCCGACGCATATGACGCCTTCATGGGCCGCTACTCACGACTCCTTGCGCCGCAGATGGCCGAGTTCGCCGGCGTCCGCGCAGGCCAGCGGGTCCTCGATGTCGGCTGCGGCCCGGGTGCGCTGACCTCGGAGCTGGCGGCCCGCGTCGGGCCGGACGCCGTGGCCGCGGTCGATCCCTCTGAGCCGTTCGTCGAGGCCGTGCGGGCGCGCCACCCGGGCGTCGATGTCCGGCTGGCGGCCGCCGAGCACCTGCCATTCGACGACGACCGGTTCGACGTCGCCCTCGCCCAGCTGGTCGTGCACTTGATGTCCGATCCGGTCGCCGGCCTCGTGGAGATGGGCCGGGTGACCGGGGCCGGCGGCACCGTGACGGCCTGCGTCTGGGATCACGCGGGAGGCCTGGGACCACTTGGCGTGTTCTGGCGCGCGGCCCGCGATCTCGACCCGAGCGTTCGCGATCAATCGGACCTCGCTGGAGCGCGTGAAGGCCACCTGGCGGAGCTGTTCGGGGCGGCCCGCCTGCGCGACCTCGACGCCACGACCCTGCGCGCGGACCTCGAGCACCCCACCTTCGATGCCTGGTGGGAGCCCTTCACCCATGGCGTCGGGCCTGCCGGTGCCTACGTCGCCACGCTCGATGCCGATCGTCAGGTGGCCTTGCGCGATCGTTGCCGCGAGCTGCTCCGGGCGGCGCCGTTCATCGTCCCGGCCCTGGCCTGGGCCGCGCGCGGCATCGTCGGGGCCTGAATCAAGGCTCAGAACTGTGGCAACCCACCGCTCGCCGACTTCGCCTCGACGGAGGTCGCGTCACCACCTGTCGCGCGCAACTTGGCCACCAGGGCCGAGAGATCTTCAGGCACAACGGTCGATGTAGTGGTGCGAGATGTCACGTGCAGCCCCAAACCGTCACGTCCAGGGCTTGGGTCTCAGCTCAGTGACAATCGTGGCGGCTCGCCAGTGGCGATGGGAGCTCCGCATAACGTTCGCGCAGTAACTGATCGCTGACGATTCCGATACGGACGATCACCTCGTGCTCCGCCGGCACATGCTCCTGGATAAGACCAGCATGGTCGCCGTCGGTACAATGCGGCTGAAGGGTCGAGCCGAAGGAAGCGAGGTACTCTCCGGAGCTATCCCCATGGATCTCCCCATCCGCTTCGTTACCACGCCGAGCGGTGCCCGTATTGCATATGCCACGATCGGCGAGGGGCCGCCCCTGGTGTGGGGCCCAAAGTGGATCTCTCACCTCGAACGGCTGTGGGTCCACTCCGCCTTCCGAAGCTTCATGCGGACGCTGGCCGGCCGGCACACCGTCGTCCTCTACGACCGCTACGGATGCGGTCTCTCGGATCGCGATCGGACGGACTTTTCGCCCGCCGCAGACGTCGCCGTCCTCGAGGCTTTGGTCGATCACTTGGAGCTCGCGCGGTTCGCCCTCGTCGGCGTTTCGGCCAGCGGACCACACACGATCGCCTACGCGGCGCGTC
>JANOTJ010000373.1:0-1671 GCA_031416295.1 Chloroflexota bacterium | reverse complement strand
ACCTCGCGGAGATCCTGGCCTCCACGGATGGGGCCGGCGCGTGAATGACGGGTCGGTCGCGTGAGCGAGGCGCCTCGGACTCGGGTCCATGAGCCGCTGCCCACATTCGCCGGGACGCCGCCGTTCCCGAAGGCCGCCCGGACGGCGCTCGCCGACGACCAGCTCCGGACGAACCTCCGCCGGGCGACCACGACCATCCGGACCAAGCGGGCCGCTGCGGTCGCGGAACGGGACGACTGGGAGGCGCTCCGCCTCGCCGGTGCCGCGATCAAGGACGAGGTCCTGCGCGATCTCCCGGCGCTCCTGACCAGGCTGGAGGAACAGGTGACCGCGGCCGGTGGCACGGTCCACTGGGCGGGAGACGCTGCGGAGGCCAATGCCATCGTGGCCGGGATCGTCCGGGAGCACGGCGCCCGCGAGGTCGTCAAGGTGAAGTCGATGACGACCCAGGAGATCGAGCTCAACGAGGCGCTCGCCCGCGAGGGCATCGACGCCTGGGAGACGGATCTCGCGGAGCTCATCGTGCAGCTTGGCCACGACCTGCCGTCGCACATCCTGGTCCCGGCGATCCACCGCAACCGCTCCGAGATCCGGGACATCTTCACGCGTGAGATGGCAGGCGTCGGGCGACCGGCTCCGGCGGACCTGACGGACGAACCGCGCGCCCTTGCGGAAGCCGCCCGACTCCACCTGCGCGAGAAGTTCCTGCGAGCCAGGGTCGCTGTCTCCGGCGCGAATTTCGCGGTCGCGGAGACCGGCACGGTGATGGTCGTGGAGTCCGAGGGCAACGGCCGGATGTGCCTGACCCTGCCGGACGTGCTGATCACCGTGCTCGGGATAGAGAAGCTCGTGCCCACCTGGCAGGATCTGGAGGTCTTCCTCCAGGTGCTCCCCCGATCATCGACCGCCGAACGGATGAATCCCTATACGTCCATGTGGACCGGCGTCACGCCGGGCGACGGACCGCAGGTCTTCCACCTGATCCTCCTCGACAACGGGCGCACGGACGTCCTCTCCGATCGGGTGGGGCGGCAGGCCTTGCGCTGCATCCGGTGCTCGGCCTGTCTCAATGTCTGTCCGGTCTATGAGCGCACGGGCGGCGTGGCCTATGGCTCGCCCTATCCCGGCCCCATCGGCGCGATCCTGACGCCGCAGTTGCGCGGTATCGCCCGCGGTCCGGTGGACGACCAGACGGCCTCCCTGCCCTTCGCCTCGTCCCTGTGCGGGGCGTGCTTCGAGGTCTGCCCCGTCCGGATCGATATCCCGGAGGTCCTCATCCATCTCCGGACGCAGGTGGTCCGCCAGAAGGGCTGGCGAGCCCGGGCGTTCAGCCAGGAAGCCGTTCTGATGGCATCGCTCGGTTGGGCGCTCGGCGGCTCCCGCCCACTCAGGATCGCGGAGCGAGTCGCGGGCCTGGCCGGTCGGGTCGTGGGACGCAGCGGGCGGATCGGGCGGGTGCGCGCCCCGGGGCTCGCCGGTGCGTGGTTCAGTGGACGCGACCTCCGGGCACCGGCCCGCGAGTCGTTCCGCCGCTGGTGGCGCAGGGCGGGCGGCGGGGAGCGCGACTCCGGCGAGCACGAACCATGACCGCGCGCGACGCGATGTTGACAAGGATCCGCGAGGCGTACGGCGAGGTGCCTCCACCCGCGACCATCCCCCGCGACTATCGAC
>JANOTJ010000372.1:0-6538 GCA_031416295.1 Chloroflexota bacterium | reverse complement strand
TTCTGTCCGCCGCCAGCAAGCGGCAGCTGAACGATACTTGGCGCCCCCGGACGGAGCCCAAGGCACGCCTTGCGCGCGCTGCGCGGACGCGGTCGGATACTACGCCGGCTAAAGCCAGAGTGCGGATCGCTATGCTCCGCTTGTGGACCCCGTCGAACCCAGGTCAGTAGGCTCCGAGGACGCGCCCCCGGCCCGGCAGCGTCCGCCCGCTGATCCCGACCTCCTCGCCCGCTGGATCGGCGTCGCGCAACTCCTTGCGAGCGCCGGCGAGATGCAGACCCGAGGAGGCGGGGCTTGGCCCGGGCTCGCGCTCGTCACGGCAGACACGGCAAACGAGGCGATCCTGGGAATGATCGCCGCCTCGGGCCCGCGACCCCCAACTGAACGAGACCACTTCGACCAGGTCTATTCGCTGGCGTTCGCGGTGCTTCGGGATAGCGGCCATCCGATCACGGCGTCTCTAAGCAACCGCGTCCTACAGGTCCACCGCTTGCGCAATCTCGCTGTGCACCTCGGCGCCGCACCGCCAACGCGAATGGTCGAAACAGCGCTTAGGACGGCGACTGAGCTCCGCGGCCTCGCGATCGACGCCTTGGATGTCCTAGAGGCCTTTCGAGACTCCGGTCCCGTGCGCGCGGTAGCGGAGATCGTTGCCTTGGAGGCCGTCTCGATCCCCTTGGCAGAAGCCGAGCGTTTGCTCTCCTCGGGCGACCTTGAGGGCGCCGCGAACCAAGCCTCGATCGCCCTGGACGGAGCCCTCAGCCGCGTCACCCCCGCTCTCCGTTCGTGGCGTTCCAGCCGCATCCGTACGGGGCGCGATTGGGCCAGGGATTTGAAAGAGGCGGTGGAGGCGCTCACTGACCGCTCGAACCGCATGGAGGCGTGGATCGTGGCCGCGGGTGTGGGGCTTACGCCCGGCGAGCTGGACCGGCTCCAGCGGCTCGTCGGTAGCCCTGTGTATACCCTCGGCGGCCCGCAGCCCCACTCGATCAACCGGGACCCCAAAGTGGAACTAACCGCTGGCGCCGTCGAGTGGGCAGTTCTGTCGACCGCGGACGTGATCTATCGGCTATGGCAGAACGACAGCATGCGGTTGGGCGAAGCCTGGGAGGAGTGACGTCCACGATTTGACCCAACGATACTTCCGCAATGCCCTTTGAAGTCGATTTTGCTCGCGCCGCCAGTAGCCCCGACGCCCGAGAGGCCCTTGTCCGTGCGGTGCTGGGTGCTGACCGAACCATGCAGGAAACGGACTGGATCGAGTGGAAGGGCCTGGTCGACGTTCTGGAGTGGGCGCCGCTCATCGCCAAGCACATCCTCGGCTTCGCAAACCGTGACCCCGGGCGGGCGGCGCGGGTCGTGGAGGGGTGCGGGTACCTCCTTCCTGCTCTGGTCACGACGTGCGCGCCGGCTCGGCCAAGGCCGCCTGTAGTCGCCGGCCTCTCGCTTCGATGTCGCGGCGGATGAAGCCCTTCGATGCAGCGACGAACAGCCGACCCGGGAGCGAGGTGCCCGTCAGGCTGTCGAGCACCCGGACTTCAGTGCGGGCACCGGCGTCGCGGAGATCGACGAACTCCCGGATCTCGTAGCCCATCCCCCGAACTTCGATGACGATCCGTGTCCCTGGCACCAACTCGACGACCCGCCACGTCATTGTGACCGTCAGGCCCCTGGCCCGCCGCCGCATGGTGCCGTCGGCGCCCGCGACCATGACGCCGCGAGGGCTCCAATCGATGATGGCCGTATCCGTCACGGGAAAATTCGCCGTGTCAGCGAGGAAGTCGTACACCGTCGACCGAGGCGCGTCTACGGTGAACGACCCGCTGACTTCGAGCCCCGGGCGGTGCGAGTCGAGCGACACGGCAGCCCCACTTCTGGATGGCGGAATGGTTGCGGCCGAGCATACGCCGCGCAGCCTCGAGCGGCCAGTTTCGTACTACCGGCCGGGCCGCGGGTGGTGCGTCCGAGCACTTTGGCTTTCCCACCGATTTCGTTGGGGGTGTCGGGGCGCCTCGGCGACGACCTCGATGTGCTGGTCGCCGAAGACGTCGTCCGCACGCCCGAGCTTATGG
The DNA here is from genome assembly GCA_031416295.1 of Chloroflexota bacterium. Classification (GTDB taxonomy): domain Bacteria; phylum Chloroflexota; class Limnocylindria; order Limnocylindrales; family CSP1-4; genus SPCO01. The sequence continues at coordinate 4,466 of JANOTJ010000372.1, read as the reverse complement.
CTGAACGAGTCGACGCCGACGAAGGCGATTAGCAGAACGACTCCGTCTGGTCCGACCTCGGCGGCCCGGGCCGGAGCGGTCACGAGCGACGGCGGATCCGCGAGTGGATGGCCAGCCATCGCGGACGAGCTCGACGATCAAGTTCCCCACCGACCATGTACTCCGCACCGGCCAACGTAGCGCCTGTGATCGTCCCGGCTCCCGGCACCCCCGCAAGAGCGATGTCGGCAGCTACCCCGGCGACGAGTCCGAGGCCTGCCACGCCGCGGCTCGCCCATCGCCCGGCGCGCTTGTTGCTCGCGTCCTCGACGCGCCGCGCGTACTCCTCGTGGATCGCCCGCTCGAGATCGGCGAGCGAGGTGGCCCCGTCGAGGGCCGCTGCCTCCACCTCGCGGATGACCGCCCGGTACTCCACCAGTGCCGGTTGCTTCCGGATATCCGCCACATCGGCCCAGCCGAACTCGGTCGGCACCAATAGCGCCAGCGCGCCGGCGCCACGAACCGGCGCTCCCTCGTTAGCGCGGACCATCGTCGCCAGCACCGGCGCGTGAGCGCCGTCGAAGGACAGTGCGGTCCCGAGCGCGGCCGACGTCGCCAGGTCGAGGTGCGCTCCCTTGACGTACACGTCCCGGACGAACGTCTCGGGCCATGCCGCCTTCAACTCCGGGGCGGAGCGGTCGCGGAAGGACCAGCGTCGTGCCTGATCCTTGGCGTCGGGCGGGTCCTCGACATGACCGAACTCGATCCACTTCGCGGCCTCGGCCGGCAGTTCGTGTCGGAACGGCTCGAAGGTGGCCGCCCACATCAGGCTCGTTGTCGACCGGGATAGGACGCGCATCGGATCGGTCTCCGGGGCGCTGCTCAGCCTCGCGGCCATGTAGAAGCTGCCGTGCTTCGCGGCGCCGCGGGACCGGGCCGATTGCCAGCCGGTCGGCGCTCCCCCGCCCGACGGCATCCAGAACGACTGACTCGCGGTGGGGCCCGCCGCGACCCGGAGGAACCCCGACTCGACGAGAACGCGATCGTGAAGAAGGGCCGCCAGCAAGAGCCGGCGCCGGACACTCGCCACGCCCACGCCGGCCACGAGGCTCGCGGCGTTGCTGCGCAGAGGGAAGTAGATCGCCGACGGCTCAGGCACCAGCCGATGCTACCTCCCGGCGCCGCTTCTTCCAGCGCGCCGATGCGAGCCGGGCCGGGACGTCGGCACCCCGGCACGCCGCGCAGTAGTGGCCACGGCCAGCGGCCGGCCGGCGGCGCTCAGGGTCGGGCTCGTACAGACGTCCGCAGCCCGAGCATGCAAGGAGCCCCGATCGCCCGGAGACCGCAGCGAGCAGCGCCATTGCGATCGCCCCGAACAGGTCCTGGACGCCAAGATCGAAGCCGACGTCCAGACCTCGCTCCCACGAGAACCGTGGGTAGAGGCGCGGTCGAAGATCGGCCGCCCGGACCCAGGCGTTGACCGCGTCGAGGAGCGCGTCGAATAGGCGGGCCTTCGCTCCGACGTCCGAGCGCATCTCGACGACGCGGCGAATGGCGGCGCCGTCGGGCCCGCCGTACAGGTCGAGCCAGACCGAGTTGGGGAGCTCGCCACCCGGGACCCCCGGGCTGATCCAGTCCGGCTCGCGTAAGACCTCCGCGGCTCGTACGACTGCTCTCGCTGCTCGGGCGAGCCGACGCCAGTCGTCGATCGACTCCCACGGCCGGCCCGCGTCGTCCTCTCGTGGCCCACACTCGTCCTCTTGGCAATCCGGCCCGTGCTCGCAGATGCCGAGCGCGCCGCCGAGCACGCCCCACCGGCGGGCGAAGGCAAGGATCGTTGCCGGCCGAGCGTTGCCCAGTCGACCGAAGGCCGGGAGGAGCTCGGGGCGGGCTTCGGCGTACTGGTGTCGGATGCGCTCCAGGTAGTCGTCAAAGCGAATCCGCTCCCAGCCCTCGGGTGGCGTCTCCCCGCGACCGATGTAGCCGACGTCACGGTTCTCGTACGAGTAGACGATCCGATCGCCGACCAGAAACGGTCCCTCGATCGGGAGTGCCCAGTCGCCGGCTATCTCGATGCGCTCGTCGGTCATAAGGACATAGTCGGGACATAGTCAAGGGCTAGCAACGACGCCGGCAGATGGCGGACCGTGAAGCCGTGATCGGCTCGTCTCCCCCAGGCTCCTCGCTCCGCCGCATGCGTCTCGCCGCGCGGGTGACGCAGGTGCGCCTCGCCCGAGCAGCCGCGCGGCACCGCGACTGGGTGCGTTCGGTCGAGGAGCGGGAGCGACCGTCACAGGCCACCGTCGAGCGTTACGTTTCGGCGCTCGACAAGATCGCGCGAGACGAGTCGTGAGCCTGTCGTCTCAGCCCGTCCCAGGCGACTCTACCGAGCTCGCGGAGCGGCTCGCATCGTGGCTCGCCGCGGTGGCGGAGGAAGCGACGCCGGCCGCCCGCCCGTTCTTCGAATGCCGCGCCGTCGAGCACGCGGCGATCGCCGCGGCGGGATCGCGGGGCAGGGTCAGCCGCGCGCATCTGGCGCCCCCGGACGGATTCGAACCGCCGACGCCAGCCTTAGGACGGCTGCGCTCTATCCACTGAGCTACGGGGGCGTGCCCGGTCATCGTACCGCGTGGAACCAGGCGGGCTCACGAGTCGTCAGCGGGCCAGGGCCGCCGCGCCTCCCTGCGGCGGCCTGCCACTCACTCCACGGGGTCGCCGCCGACCCTCGCCTACAATCATGACGCGATGAGTCCCCTCCCCGACCTGATCCTGTACGGCCGCCCCGACTGTGCCCTGTGCGCTGCCGCACGCGACCTGATCGTTGGCCTGCTGGCTCGGCGCGCAGCCAGCGGCCAACCAGTCCCTGCCTTCGTGGAGCGCGACATCGAGACCGATCCCGACTGGCAGCGCGCGTACTTCACGACCATTCCGGTCGTGGAGCTCGGTGATCGGCGCCTCGAGACCGTGACGAGCGTCGCGGCACTCCGTCGCCTCCTGGCCGACGTGCTGGACGCTGTCGAGAGCTCGCGCCCATGAGCGGCGCGGACATGACCATCCTCGTGGCCCTGGCGGCCGGGGTGATCAGCTTCCTGTCCCCGTGCGTGCTCCCGCTCGTGCCCGCCTACGTGGGTCAGCTGAGCGCGATCGCCATCGCGGGCGCCGTGCCCGGGGCCACGCCATCGCGCTGGCTGGCGGTCCGGCACTCGCTCGCCTACGTGGCGGGCTTCGGCGCCGTGTTCACGCTCCTGGGGGTCACCGCGACCTTCGCGGCCGGGCCGCTGTACGACTTCCTCGCCCCGCTACGGGTCATCGGCGGCGCCGTGCTCGTGGTCCTTGGCCTCAGCCTGGCCGGCATCCTGCGCATCCCGGCGCTCGATCGGACCTGGCGCCCGCTGGAGGCCGGCGCGGCCACGTCGCTGGCCGCCGCGACCGGGACCGTGGCCCTCGGTAGCGGGGGCGGATCACCGGGCTTCGGTGAGCGGCTCGGGGGTCGGGCCGTGAGCCGCCGGGGTGGGTGGCTCGCATCGTTCGGTCTCGGGGCCATCTTCGCCATCGGCTGGACCCCATGCATCGGGATCATCCTGGGCGCGATCCTGACCATGGCCGTGACCAGCGGGACAGTCGCCCAGGGCGCCATCCTGCTCGTGGCCTACACCCTCGGGCTGGGCCTGCCGTTCATCGCCATCGCCCTCGTCTACGACCGGGCGCCGGGCCTCCTCCGCCCGCTCGTCCGCCACGGCCGGATCATGTCCCTGATCGGGGGCCTGCTGGTCGTGGTCATCGGTCTCGCGATGGTCTTCGATCTGCTGCGCCTGCTGCCGATCTATTTCAACTTCGTGTCGTTCGTCTGAGTGCCGCGGTGATGACGCCATGACCGAGCCGCGGCCGGACTTCCAGCATCGCCCGGCGCGCCACGGCATGGTCGGCCCGTTCAGCGGCCGACAGCTCCTGGCCGTGGTCCTGGCGATCGTCGTGGTGGCGGTCACGCTCGTGGCCGTGACCACGCCGCTGGGCACCACGGCCGGCGGCCCCGGAATCGTGGATCCGCGGGCCACGCCGTTCATCTTCGCGTCACCGCCGGCCCAAGGCCTGCGCCCGGGTTCGACCGCCCCGGAACTCGAGATCGCCCTCGCCGACGGCGGGACGTACCAGCTCAGCGATCTCGATGGTGCCCCGGTCCGCCTCGACGCGCTGCGCGGCAAGGTCGTCTGGATCAACTTCTGGGCCAGCTGGTGTCCGCCCTGTCAACAGGAGACGCCCATCCTGCGCGAGCTCGATGAGCGTTACGCCGAGCGCGGCCTGGAGATCATCGGGATCAGCGTCCAGGAGACCTCGCCTGACGACCTCAGGACCTACGCCGAGCGCTACGACCTTGGCTACACCATCGGCTTCGATGGCTCCGGGCACGTCTTCCGGACCTACAAGGTGTACGCCCTGCCCACCCAGTTCTTCATCGATACGCAGGGCGTCATCGTGCACGTCATCAA
>JANOTJ010000371.1:0-6468 GCA_031416295.1 Chloroflexota bacterium | reverse complement strand
CGTCCGGACGCGATCCGAGCGGGCGACCCTGGACACGATCATCGCGGAGCGCGTGCTCGATCTCGGCTTCCGCGCCGGCCTCGAGCGGGACCACGCGTTCTGCCGTCGGCATGCTGGCGAGCTGATCGAGGCCGACCGGCGCTCGTCGGGCATCCTCGGCGCATCGATCCTGTACGGGGCGATGCTTGAACGACGGCTCGTGGCCCTGCGCGACGCGGTCAAGCGCAACGGTCGCGCACGGCGGACGCGGCTCGAGGCCTCCGGGCGCCGACCGCCGTGCGGCGTCTGCGTCCAGGGCGCGACGGCCGTGGAGACGGCGATCTGGCGCCTCGTGGAGCGTGCCGCCGATCCGGCCTGGGCCGGGCTGATGGGCCGGATCCCGTTCTGCCTCGACGACCTCGGGACGCTGTTCGCGGCGGCCGGCGATGCCCCGTCATTCGGGCCGATCGCCACGGCTCAGCTGGAGCGGCTCGAGGATCTGCACGGGCGGCTGGAGGGCTACGCCCACCATTCCGCGCATGACCGCCGCCATCTGCTGACCGATGGGGAGCGCGCTGCTGCGGCCGAGGCGGCCAAAGCGCTCGGTGGAGGCTGAGGCCCAGGCGCCGCAGGTCACGACGATGGCTCTGACCAGAAACCGAACGCATGGTCGAAAGACCGTGGCGGGCCTATACTTCGCGGTCCCGTGGCCACGATCGTCGATGCCGACCCACTCGCCCGATTCTCCGCGCCCGTCCGCGAGTGGTTCGCGGCGAGTTTCGATGCACCGACCCAGGCCCAGGCGGAGGGCTGGGCGGCCATCAGCGAGGGGTGCCACACGCTCATCCACGCGCCAACGGGGAGTGGCAAGACCCTGGCCGCGTTCCTTTGGTGCCTGGATCGCCTGGCCCGCGACCCGAGCCCGCCGGCCACCCGCGGTCAGCCCGGCCACGTCCGGGTGCTGTACATCTCGCCGCTCAAGGCCCTCACCTACGACGTCGAACGCAACCTGCGCGCGCCGCTGACGGGCATCGGGCTTGCCGCCCAGCGCCTCGGCGAGGCCGCCCCGCACATCACCGTCGCGAGCCGCACCGGCGACACGCCCGCGGAGGACCGCCGGGAGCTCGCCCGTCGGCCGCCGGACATCCTCATCACCACCCCCGAGAGCCTGTACCTGTTGCTGACCAGCCAGGCGCGCGAGATCCTGCGCGGCGTCGAGCAGGTCATCGTGGACGAGGTCCACGCCATCGCCGGCTCGAAACGGGGCGCACACCTGGCCCTGAGCCTGGAGCGCCTGGAGCGCCTCCGCGCGCCCGGCACGTACCCTCCGCAGCGCATCGGCCTGAGCGCCACGCAACGGCCGCTCGACGCGATCGGACGGTTCCTCGCCGGCGTTGGTCCGGATCGCGAGGTGGCCATCGTCGATGCCGGCACGCGCAAGCCCCTCGAGCTCGAAGTCATCATCCCCGTGGACGACCTGCGTGAGATGGGCAAGGTCCGGCCGCCCGACGAGCAGCCCGGCGGTCCGGCCATCAGCGGCGACCTGCGCACGAGCATCTGGCCGGCCATCCATCCGCGCATCCTCGAGCTCATCCGGGCGCACACGAGCACGATCGTGTTCGTCAACAGCCGCCGCCTCGCCGAGCGCCTGGCGCAGCGACTCAATGAGCTCGCCGGGGAAGAGCTGGTCCGCGCCCACCACGGCAGCATCGCCCGGGAGCAGCGTCTCCAGATCGAGGAGGAGCTCAAGGCCGGCCGCATCCCGGCGCTCGTCGCGACGAGCAGCCTGGAGCTCGGCATCGACATGGGTGCCGTTGACCTCGTGATCCAGGTCGAATCGCCCACGAGCGTCGCACGCGGGCTCCAGCGCGTCGGGCGTGCCGGGCACCAGGTCGGGGCGCCCAGCAAGGGCGTCATCTTCCCGAAGTACCGCGGTGACCTCCTCGAGTGCGCCGTCGTCACCCGGCGCATGCACGAGGGCGCCATCGAGACGACCAGGATCCCGCGCAATCCGCTGGACGTGCTCGCGCAGCAACTCGTGGCGATGACGGTCATGGATCGCTGGACCGGCGACGACCTGTTGCGCACGGTCACCCGCGCCGCGCCCTACGAGTCGCTGACCCGCGACGTCCTGGACGGGGTCCTGGGCATGCTTGCGGGCGCGTACCCCTCCGATGAGTTCGCCGAATTGAAGCCGCGCGTCGTGTGGGATCGAGTGACCGACACCGTCGAGGGCCGGCGCGACGCGCGCGTGGTCGCGGTGACCAGTGGCGGCACGATCCCGGACCGTGGACTGTTCGGCGTGTTCATGGTCGGCGAGGCAGGTACGCCAGGCCGCCGTGTCGGCGAGCTCGACGAGGAGATGGTCTATGAGCTTCGAGCGGGGATGCACGGCGACGTCGTCGTGCTGGGCGCGAGTTCGTGGCGGGTCGAGCAGATCACCCACGACCGGGTGGTCGTGTCGCCGGCGCCCGGCGTTCCAGGCAAGCTGCCGTTCTGGAAAGGCGATTCGGTCGGTCGGCCGATCGAGCTCGGACGGGCGATGGGTGCATTCGTCGGCGAGATGGAGCGCGATCTCAGCCGTGGTGCGAAGGGCCGGGCGGCCGCGAGCACGCGCCTGCGCGAGCACCACGACCTCGACGAACGCGCCGCCGAGAACCTGCTGACCTACCTGGAGGACGAGCGCGAGGCCACGGGTGCCCTGCCGACCGATCGGCGTGTCGTCGTCGAACGCTTCCGCGACGAGCTCGGGGACTGGCGGGTCACCCTGCTGACCCCGTTCGGAGGCCGCGTCCACGCCCCGTGGTGCCTGGCCCTCGAAGCGCGCCTCCAGGAGCGCCTCGGGATGGAGGTCCAGACGATCTGGAGCGACGACGGCATCGCCATCCGCCTGCCCGAGGCCGAGGGCTCCGACGGGTCGGCGGCGAGCGTGGAGGCGCTCCTCTTTCCGGAGCCTGACGAGGTGGAGGACCTGGTCGTCGGCCAGGTCGCGAACTCGGCGCTGTTCGCGAGCCGGTTCCGGGAAAACGCGGCCCGGGCCCTGCTCCTGCCGCGCCGTCGGCCGGGGACCCGGACGCCGCTCTGGCAGCAGCGCCAACGCGCGGCGGACCTGCTGGCCGTGGCCAGCCGCTACGGCAGCTTCCCGATCCTCGTCGAAACCTATCGCGAGTGCCTGTCCGACGTATTCGACCTCGATGCGCTGCGCGAGGTCCTGGGCGGCGTCGCGCGACGCGAGATCGCGGTCCATGCCGTGGAGACGCCGCGGGCCAGCCCATTCGCGAGCAGCCTGCTCTTCGACTACGTGGCCGCCTACATGTACGACGGCGACACGCCCCTGGCCGAGCGCCGTGCCGGCGCGCTGACCCTCGACCGGGACCTGCTGCGCGAATTGCTCGGCCAGGAGGAGCTGCGCGAGCTGCTCGACCCGGATGCGCTCGGTGACCTCGAGCTCGATCTCCAGTGGCTGAGTCCGGACCGCCTGGTGCGGACGGTGGACGGGGTGCATGACCTGCTCCGGCGCCTGGGCGACCTGAGCCTCGACGAGGTGGCGGCACGCCTGGATCCCGCGGCCGGCCTGGTCGCGACGGACGCCATCGAGGATCTCGAGCGGACGCGCCGTGTGCTCCACGTCCGGATCGCCGGTGAGGCCCGGATCATTGCGATGGAGGACATCGCGAGGTATCGCGACGCGGCCGGGGTCACGCCACCGGTCGGCGTCCCCGACGCGTTCCTCGGCCCGGTCACAGGCGCGATGGAGAGCCTGCTGGCGCGCTTCGCCCGGACCCACGGGCCGTTCCTGACGCCCGAGCCCGCGCGACGCCTGGGGCTGCCGGTCGGCATCGTGGATGATGCCCTGGAGCGACTCCTGGCGGCGGGCTCCCTGTTGCGCGGGGAGTTCCGTCCGGGCGGTGCGGAACGCGAGTGGTGCGACCCGGACGTCCTGCGGCTCCTGCGCCGGCGCTCGCTGGCTCGCCTCCGACGCGAGGTCGAGCCGGTCGATCCGGCGGCCCTCGCGCGGTTCCTGCCGGCGTGGCAGGGCGTCGCGCCGGTCCAGGGGCCGGGCGCGGATCCCACGCCGTTCCGCGGCAATGCCGCGCTCGAGCGCCTCGCCGAGGTCGTCGACCAGCTCGCGGGCGTGCCCATCCCCGCGTCCGTCCTGGAGCGGGACGTCCTGCCGGCGCGCGTCCCGGGCTACCAGCCGCGGCTGCTGGACGAGCTTGGCGCGATGGGCGAGGTCGCCTGGGTGGGGCGGGGGAGTCTCGGCCGCGACGATGGCAGGGTCGTGCTCGTGCGCCCAGGGCGCGACGTGCTGCGGCCGGTCGGCCCGGCCGACGGCGTCGAGCAGCCCATCGGCGAGCTCCACGACCGCATCCGCGAGCACCTGGGCCAGCGCGGGGCGAGCTTCTATCGAGCCATCGCCGTGGCTGCGCGCGGACGGTCCGACCGCGAGGTGCTGGATGCCCTGTGGGACCTTGTCTGGGCGGGCGAGGTCACCAACGACACGGTCGCGCCGCTGCGGGCCCTACGCTGGAAGCGGCCATCCGGGAGCGGCGGGCAGCACCGCCCGAGGCCGGGGCGGCTGACCGCGCTCGGGCCGCCCGAAGCGGCTGGCCGTTGGTCGTTGGTCGATGGCGCGGAAGACGCGTTCGCCGAAGGCGCGCCGGGCATCCCCACACCAACCGAGCGGCTGCACGCCCAGGCGCTCGCGCTGCTGGAACGGCACGGCGTCCTGACCCGCGAGGCCGTCGCATCCGAAGGCGTCGAGGGCGGCTTCTCCGGGGTCTACCCGGTGCTCCGTGCGCTGGAGGACGCGGGGCGCATCCGGCGCGGCTATTTCGTCGACGGCCTCGGCGCCGCGCAGTTCGCGCTGGCGGGCGCGATCGATCGATTGCGCGCGGCCCGTGACAGTGCCGAGGGCGGTCGCGGTCAGGCCGTGCACCTGCTGGCCGCCGCGGACCCCGCGAACCCGTACGGCGCCGCCCTGCCCTGGCCGCGTCGCGGGGAAAGCGATCGCCGGCCATTGCAGCGCGCGGCGGGAGCCTACGTCGTGCTCGTGGACGGGATCGCGGCGCTGTACCTGGAACGGGGTGGCGCCACGGTCCAGACATTGCCGGCATCGGACGACCCGGACGTGGCCGCCGCCGCGGTCCGCGGCCTGGCCGCGCTTGTCACCGGCGGCCGCCAGCGCGAGCTCGTCATCCGCAGGATCGATGGGGCGCCGATGGCCGAATCCCCGTTCCGTGCCGTCCTCCTGGATGGCGGCTTCGTCGCCGCGTACCGCGGCCTGACCCTTCGAGGGGCCAGGTGAGTCGCGGGTGAGCGGTCGATGCTACGATGGCGCGTATGCCGACTCCAGATGCCACTAAAAGCGCCACATTGCCGATCGACCCGGCTACATCGGTCGGGATCCGTGCCTTCCGGGATCATCTGTCCGTCTACCTGGAGCGGGTGAAGGCCGGCGAGACCCTGACGATCACCGAGCATGGCAAGCCGGTCGCCCGGATCACGTCCGCGGCACTGCCGCCTGGGCTCGTGGACATGCTCGCGCGCGGGGAAGCCACGGCACCGACTCGGCCCCTGTCCGACCTGCGGCTGATCCGACGGAACCCGATCAAGGGCTCCACCCAGGATCTCATCGACGAGATCCGCTGATGGGGGCCTACCTGGACAGCTCGGCGGCCGTGAAGCTTTTCCTCGTCGATGAGGGCGTCGCCCTTGATCTCGCCGCGATGTTCGAGGCATTCGGCTCGGTCGCGACCAGTCAGTTGACCTACGTGGAGACAAGATCGGCCCTCGCCGCCGGTCGGCGGTCCGGCCGCCTGTCCGTGGACGCCCACGACAGCGCCGTCCGCGACCTGGAGCTCGCGTGGCGAACGCTGTTCGTCGTGGATCTCTCGGGCCGCGTGGTGCGCGAGGCGGGCGACGCCGCGGAAACCTTCGGGCTTCGTGCCGGCGACGCCGTGCAACTCGCCAGCCTCCGATCCCTCCAGGACGCGGGCGCGACACTCGTCGCCTGGGATGCGCGGCTTCGCGCCGCGGCGACAGCAAGCGGCTTCGCGTGCTACCCGTCCGAGATCTGAGTGCCTGAAGGCGACACACTCGCGCGGACCGCGGCGGCCCTCCGGCCGTACCTCGTCGGCCGCGACGTTCGCGCCGCCCGAGCCCAGGGCCCGGGGCCCGTACCGCAGGTCCAGCGGCTCATCGGTCAGCGCATCGATGCCGTCGAGAGCCAGGGCAAGAACCTGCTCATCCGGTTTGAAGGAGGCCTGGAGGTGCGCACCCATCTGCGGATGCACGGATCGTGGCACCGCTACCGACCGGGCGAGCGCTGGCGGCGAGCCCCGGCGCGGGCGCGCCTCGTCCTCGAGGTCGAGGGGTCGGTCGCGGTCTGCTTCGATGCTCCCGTCGTCGAGCTCTTCGAGCAGCGTGCCGAGGCGCTCCACCCGTCGCTGTCGCGCCTCGGGCCGGACCTCGCGAAACCGGCCTTCG
>JANOTJ010000370.1:0-8002 GCA_031416295.1 Chloroflexota bacterium | reverse complement strand
ATGCTCGGCCCGACCGCCACCTTCCGCGACGGCCAGCGCGAGGCGATCGAAGCCGTCATCGTGGATGGCCACCGGGCGCTCGTCGTGCAGCGCACGGGTTGGGGCAAGAGCCTCGTGTACTGGATCGCCACGCGCGTCCGGCGCGACCTGGGCCACGGACCCACGCTGATCATCAGCCCGCTGCTCGCGCTCATGCGCAACCAGATCGCCATGGCCGAGCGACTGGGCCTGCGCGCCGCGACGATCAACTCGGGCAACGTGGACGAGTGGGACACGGTCAGCCACGGGTTGGCGGCGAACGCCATCGATGTCCTGCTCATCTCGCCGGAACGCCTCGCGAACGAGCGCTTCACGACCGGGGTCCTGCCCGACATCCAGGACACCATCGGGCTGTTCGTGGTGGACGAGGCGCATTGCATCTCCGACTGGGGCCATGACTTCCGGCCCGATTACCGGCGCATCGGGCGGATCCTCCAGTCGCTCGACCCGCGCGTCCCCGTCCTGGCCACGACCGCGACCGCCAACGACCGGGTCGTCGGCGACATCGCCGACCAGCTCGGGGAGGGCACCCTTGTCTCGCGCGGACCGCTCGCCCGCGCCTCCCTCCAGCTCGATGCGATCACCCTCGGCAACCAGGCGGAGCGCCTGGCCTGGCTGGCCGGCGAGCTGCCCAGGATGCCGGGGAGTGGCATCGTCTACTGCCTGACCGTCGCGGACACGCAGCGCGTCGCCACGTTCCTGCGGGCCCAGGGCATCGATGCCCGGCCGTACAACGCGGACCTCTCGACGGACGAGCGCGAGGCCCTCGAGGACGCCCTCGTGGCCAACGAGATGAAGGCCCTCGTCGCGACGGTCGCCCTGGGCATGGGCTTCGACAAGCCGGACCTCGGGTTCGTCGTCCACTATCAGCGGCCTGGATCCGCCATCGCCTACTACCAGCAGGTCGGTCGCGCGGGGCGCGCCGTCGAGCATGCGTTCGGCGTGCTCCTGTCCGGGCGCGAGGACGACGACATCGCCGAGTACTTCATGGACACGGCGTTCCCGCCGACGGCCGACATGCATCGCATCCTCGAGGCCCTGGAGGGCGCGGGCTCGATGTCGGCGACGAAGCTCGAGCAGACGGTCAACCTGCGTCGTGGGCGGATCGCCCAGGCGCTCAAGCTGCTCGAGATCGATGGCGCCGTCGGGCGCGACGGGTCCCGCTACCGGCGCACGGCGCAGCCCTGGGCCCAGGACGAGGAGCGCATCGCGAGGGTCGTGGCCGCCCGCCGGACCGAGCTCGAACAGATGCAGACGTACATGCGCCACGACGGCTGCCTGATGGCCTTTCTCGTGCGCCTGCTGGACGACCCGGATCCGGCGCCGTGCGGGAAGTGCGCGAACTGCACCGGGGAGCGGCTGCCACGGACCGTGGACGAGGCGCTGGTTCGGGCGGCCGTTTCGTACCTTCGTCGGGACCTGCGGACCATCAAGCCCCGGGCGCAGTGGGCACCCGAGGCCGTGCCCGGACTGTCGGGCAGGATCACGCCGCCCAACGGCGTCGGGATGGCCCTTTCCGTCTACGGCGACGCGGGCTGGGGGCGCGAGGTCCAGCGTGGTCGGGTCGTGGATCGCGCGTTCAGCCGCGATCTCGTGGACGGAGCGTCCACTGCCATCACGACGCGCTGGCGGCCCTCGCCCGCGCCGCTGTGGGCGACCTGTGTGCCGTCGGCCACGCGCCCCGGGATGGTCGAGGCGTTCGCGGCAGACCTGGCCGGTCGCCTCGGCCTGCCGTACGCGGCCGTCTTCTCCGTCCGTGACGGAGCCGGACCCCAGGGCGAGCAACAGAACAGCGCCCAGCAGCTGCGCAACGTGCACGACAAGCTCGCGATCGATGGCGGCGCGGTGCTGCCGGGGCCGGTCCTGCTCGTGGACGACATCGTCGACTCGGGCTGGACGCTCACGATGGCGGGGTCGCTCCTGCGCGCCAACGGCAGCGGTGACGTGTTGCCGTTCGCGCTGGCCGCGGCGAGCGCCCGCGACGGCTGAGGGGCCGTCAGCCGCAGCTGAAGCCGCCGGCGCCGTCGATGGCGGAGCCGGCCGCCGCCGCCCGCTCGCCGAGCTCGCCGAGGACCCGACCACCGATCCGCCCGGCCGCCTCGAAGGCCGCCGCGGCCGCCAGACCACACCCGAGGTCGGACAGGTCGGCGATGTCGTCGGCGGGTGGCCGCATGGAGGCGAGCATCAGGGTCGCCGCCTTGAGCTTCTGGAGCTTGGTCTTCTCGAGCTGGATCCAGACCCCGCCGACGAACGAGAAGCCGCCGAGCCCGGCCGCCGAGGCGATGTCGGACGCGAGGCCGGCACCATCGAGCAGCGACTCGGCGTCATCGAACGTGTCCTCGATGTCGGCTTCCTCGCTCCCGCCGCCCGACCCGTCGGCCAGGAGGCCGACGAGGCTGCCCGTCCGGCCGTCGAAGGCCCAGGCGGCCGTAGGCGTGCCATCGGCCGGGATGAGCAAGTGCGGACGGACGGCTCGCCACGGCTCCACGGCGGCGTCCATGGCCCGGGCGAGGTCGCGCGAGATCGGATCGAGCAGGTCGAAGATGCTGAAGCCGACCTCCACGAGCGCTTCGCCATCGAGGGCGGCCAGGGTGCTGGACGGGAAGCCGGCCGCCTCCGCGATCGCGAGTCTCGCCGTGCGCCGGGCGGTGGCCGCGAACGCCGTCACGGGGTCGGGATCCACCGTCGTGAACCGGGCCGAGGGCAGCAGGTCCACCGCGCGCCGATGCACGGCCCGACCCGTACCGTCGGGCACGACCTGCTCGCGGTGCAGGGTGACCCGCAGTCCCGCCTCGTAGGTGAGCGGCGTGCCGGCGAGCTCAGGAAGCGCCACGCTCAGGGCGTGCAGGGTCGGCGGCTCCGGCCCTGGACCGCCGGCGCCCAGCGCCGCCAGCGCGGCCAGGCGCGACGCGCGATCGGTCGCCTCGGCCAGCGGCCGCAGCGCGAGCACCGCCGTGTACAGCTCGTCGAGGATGATGGCCTGCGGCGGCGCGGCCGCCTCGAACTCGAGCACCGTGGCGTCGAACAGCGCCCGCCGGACGTGCTCGACGTCCAGGCGGGAGATCGCGGTCGCGGCGCTCGGCGCATCCACGCCGGCGAGGACGCGGCGGGCTTCCGTGGTCCCGACGCGCACGGTCAGGAACAGGCCGGACAAGCCGGCCGGGCGCGCCCGCGCCTCGAGCGGCGGGACCTCGTACGTGGCCGTGCCCGCGATCGCCGTCCCAAGCAACTCCAGTCGGACGGTCCGGGTCGTCGGCGTGTCGGCCGGGGCGTGATAGCGGAAGCGGTAGGACGGCTCGGGGTCCTCGGCAAGGGCCCGCACGATGGCGTCCACGGCGGCCGCCTGGTCGTCCACGGTGAACGCGCCCAGCCTGCCCGCCGTGCCAAGGTCGGTCAGGCCTGTCGGGTCCGTCTCGCCGACGCCGATGACGAGGGTTCGTGGCCCCACCCTGACCTGTGCGGCGAGGTCCGGCGGCGGTTCGGTGAGGGGCGTCCCGTCGGCGTCAGTGGCCTTGCCGTCGGTGATGTAGACGATGGCCGTCGCGCCCAGCTTGGCCGCGTCGGCGAGGGCCGCCCACAGCTCTGACCCGTAGCCGGCCGTGTCGGTGGCCTGGGCCTGGAGCGCATCGAGGTCGGTCGTCCAGTCGCCGCCGGGGTCCGCCGCCGACAGGCTGACCTTGGCGATCCGGAACGAGGTGGCCGGATCGACCGCGGACAGACGCTCCGCGAGGCTGCGCGCAAGCTTCGCGGCGCCTACGCCACGGAACGGGTCGGGGATGCTCGTGGAGTCGTCCAGGAGCAGGAGGATGCGCGGCGGCGGCGCCTCGCTCCGCTCCAGGACGGAGCCGACCGGCACGTCCGTGTCGAGGATCCGGAACGCGGTCGCCGGAAGGCCCTCGACCGGGTCGCCGGCGGCGTCCAGGGCCCGCACCGCGAGGGACATCGTCGGGAAGCCGGCCGCCGTCGGCACGACCGTCAGGGTCGCGATCGCGGCCACCCTGGCCGGGTCGGGGGCGAGCGGTCCGACGGGCGCCTCGCCGACGCGGACGATGCCGTCCGCGGTCTCGACATCGATGACGTCGCCACCAAGGGTGATCGGTGCCCCGAGGGCGGCCAGTGCGCGCGTCGCCTCGGCGTCGAGGTCCTGGCCGCGCACGACGAGCGACGGCAAGACCACGGTCACATCGCGCGGCCGGATGAGCACCAGCTCCTCCAGGCTCTCGGCCGGCGGCGGGAAGCTGACGTGCACACGCCGCCCCACCAGGTCCTCGGCCGACCAACGGCCCTCGACCAGCGTGAATGGCCGGTTCGGCGCGTCGCCGCGGGCCGCTTCCACGGTCACGGTCACCTCGATGAGGTCGCCCGGATCGGGGAGGTTGGTCACGGCCTGGTCGCCGATGGGCGTGACCCCGAAGGCGCCGATCGGATCGGCCAGGCGCCCGACGGACAGACGGACCATGGGCAACGAGCGGACCGGTCGCGCCTCGAACGGGTCCACGACCGCGGGCGGCGTCTCGAACCGGGCGAGGAGGCCCTCAGCGAGGGCCGTCGAATCGATGCCGGCCGGGTCCAGGGGCGGCGGGATCGCGACCGTCGGTGCCAGGCCGAGCACGGGCCGCAGCGCATCGAACCGCGCATCGCTCATGGCCAGCGCGAAGGCAGGGGTGACGCTGGCCGGCCGGAACAGGTCAGCGCCCGCGAGCTCGGGCACGGCGACCTCGATGAGTTCCGTGTCATGGCCTGCCCGGGCCAGCAGGTCGGCCAGGAGGTCGGCCTTCTCGCGCGGCGTGCCCGCGCCACCACGCAGCGTCGCGCGCGTGCCCCAGCGTCGGCCTGCCTCCACCGAGCCCGTGGCCGCGAAGGACGCCGGGTACGTGGCGATCCGGTCGCGCACGAAGGCGGTGATGGCCGCCGGGTCGGCGGTCGCGACGACACGGTCCGCCTCGGCCACCAGGTGATCGGGCGAACCCCGGACCGCGTCGCGCAGCTCCTCGAGCGCATCGAAGTACGAGGTGGGCGGCGCCGGCGTCGGCGATGGGGTGGGGGACGGCGTGGCCGTCGGCGACGGGGTCGGGCTTGGCGCCGGCGAACAGGCCGCGGCCAGCATGGCTGCCGTCGATGCCGCGACCGACCCGCCAAGGAATCGGCGGCGGCTGATCGGCGCCAGACGCGCGCCCGTGCCCAGACGATCCCCGGCAGTCATCGCTGCCGATGATAGGCGCCCGCGCCGCGTCGCCGAACCGGTACGTTCGTCCGTCGCCCCCCGGACCGGTCAGTCGCCGACGGACGCCGGCACGTACTTCAACAGGACGCTCCCCGATGAGAAGGTCCGAGTGCCGGTCAGCCGCAACCGCAGCGGCGCCGGGACCGCCCCGAACATCGCCTTGCCCGGGCCGAGTGCTATCGGAGCCACGAGGAACCGGTAGTCGTCGATGAGGTCGGCCTGGGCGAGCGTGGCGATCAGCTCTGCACCGCCACCGAGCATCCGGAATCTCGAAGCGAAGCGGACGCCCGGATGCCCGCGCGGATCGATGATCCCCAGGTGAGCGCGGACGTTCATACTTCACAGGTGAAACCCCTCGACCCCGCGCGGCTCCTCGACGACCTGAACGATGCCCAGCGCGAGGCCGTACTCGCCACTTCGGGCCCCGTCGCGATCCTCGCGGCGGCAGGCACGGGCAAGACGCGGGTCATCAGCCGGCGCACCGCGTACGCCATCGCGACCGAGGTGGTGGAGGCGGACCAGGTCCTCGTCGTGACCTTCACGGACAAGGCCGCGACCGAGATGGTCGCGAGGCTCAAGGGCCTGGGGCTCCCTGCCGTGACCGCCCGGACCTTCCACGCCCACGCCCTGAGCCAGCTGCGCCACTTCTGGCCGGAGCGCCACGACGGCGCGCCGCTGCCGGACCTGCTGGACTCCAAGCTGCCCCTGCTCATCCCGCTCGTGCGCGCGCTGCCGGGCCACTACCGGTTCACACCGTCCAAGGACATCGCCGATGAGATCGAGTGGGCCAAGAGTCGACGACTGACGCCGGAGACCTACGAACAGGCGACCGAGGGCAGCCTGACCGAGCCCTCCCGTGAGCCGCCGGTGCCCGCGGACCTGTTCGCCACGACATTCGCCGGCTACGAGAAGGCCAAGACCCGCGCCGGTCGGATCGATTTCGACGACCTGCTGGTGGGGACCATCGACCTGCTCGAGATGGACGCCGAGGCGGCCGCCGCGATCCGCGCTCGCAAGGGCTGGATCAGCGTGGACGAGTACCAGGACACGAACCCACTCCAGCAGCGGCTCCTGGAGCTATGGCTGGGCGATCGTCGCGAGGTCTGTGTCGTGGGCGACGAGGACCAGACGATCTACACCTTCACCGGCGCGACGAGCACGTTCCTGACCGGCTTCGGGGCGCGCTACCCCGAGGCACGGATCGTGGAGCTGACCCAGAACTACCGTTCGACCCCGCAGGTCCTGGCCCTCGCCAACAACCTGCTGGGGTCAACGGGGCGAACCAAGCGGCTGGTGGCGACGCGTCCTGAGGGCCCGGAACCCACGGTCATCCGGCACGGCACGGAGGCCGCCGAACTGGTCGCCCTCGCCCGTTGGATCCGCGAACGGGTGGCCGGCGGCGTCGCTCCCGCGGAGATCGCGGTGCTCGTCCGGATGAATGCCCAGCTCGCGCCCATCGAGGCCGAACTGACCCGAGCAGGCATCGCCTACCAGGTCCGCGGGATCCGCTTCTTCGATCGGCCCGATGTTCGCGGCGCCATCGACCTCGTCCGCCGGGACCCGCTGGCCGCGTCCGGGACGTCGCTGATCGCGGCCATCCGACGGCTCTGGGCGAGCGAGCTTGGCTACAGTGACGACGCGATCGCCGGGAACGCTGGCGAGGAGGCCCGCGAACGGACCGCCGCCCTGGACACGCTCCTGGATATCCTGGGCACGATGGTCCGCTCGGATGCGGCCGTTGGGCCCAAGGCCTATCTCGCGGAGCTCGACCGTCGGCGCGCGGCGGAGCGCGCGGGCTCGGCTGACGGCGTGAACCTGCTCACCTACCACCGGGCCAAGGGCCTCGAGTGGGACGCGGTCGCCCTGCCCGCGGTCGAGGAGGGGCTGCTGCCCATCCGCCAGGCGTTCGACGATGACGACCTGCTGGCCGAGGAGGCGCGGCTGCTCTATGTCGGGATCACGAGGGCCCGCGTCCACCTGGCGATCTCGTGGGCTGCCGAACGCGAATCGAAGGGCCGCACCGTTCGTCGCACGCCGTCGCGGTTCCTGGCCGATCTTCGTCCGCGGGGGGAGCGCCGGGTCACGCAGCTGCCCGACCGCTTCGCCGCGGACCAGGGCGCGCGCCGCACTGCGTCCACGGCCGCAGCCGCCAACCCGTATGGCGTCGCCGATGACAACCCCCTGTTCGCGGCGCTCCGTGCCTGGCGCACAGAACGGGCCAGGGAGGAGGCGGTGCCACCATTCGTCGTGGCCCACGACCAGGTCCTGGCCGCCATCGCCGAGCTCAAGCCGCCGAGTGCCGCAGCGCTGCGCCGGATCAAGGGCATCGGCCCGGCCAAGGTGGATGCCTACGCCGACGACATCCTGGAGATCGTCCGCCGCCTGCGCTGATCGCGCGACTACTGGATGACGGTCTCGAGCGTGATCACCACGTCCGCGGGATCCACCGGCGCATCGAACGTCAGCACGAGCACGAGGTCGCGCGGGATCGCGTCGCCCTCGCAGGCGGTCCGGAACATCCGCATCGTACGCCCGAAACGGTGTCTCGCGGCATACTTCGAAGCATCGCCATGGTCATTCGCATCCGTCCTCGCGCCCCGCACGCCACGCTCCGCGTCGTCGTCGCCGGCATCCTCGTCGTCGGGTTCGCGGTCGTGGGCTGCATGCCCGGTGGCGCGACATCGTCGCCCTCACCGGCCGGCACGTCGGCCGTCGCGGCCACCTCGGGCGCGGTCGGGC
>JANOTJ010000369.1:0-4583 GCA_031416295.1 Chloroflexota bacterium | reverse complement strand
CCGGCAGCTCGCCCACGAACTCGATGTCATCGAGCGCACCGGCCTTGCCGAGTTCTTCCTCATCTGCTGGGACCTGATGCGCTTCGCGCGCGAGCGCGGGATCCCGGCGCAGGGTCGGGGGAGTGCCGCGGGCTCGATCGTGTCGTACGTGCTGGGCATCAGTCGGGTGGAGCCGATCCGCCACGACCTGCTCTTCGAGCGGTTCATCAACGAGGGCCGGACGACCTACCCGGACGTGGACATCGACTTCTCCTCGGAACGGCGGGAGGAGATCATCCAGTACGTCTACCGGCGCTACGGCCCGGAGCACACGGGCATGGTCTGCAATCTCGTCACGTACCGGGCGCGCTCCGCCGTGCGCGAGGTCGGCTATGCATTGGGCTTCCCGCGCCCGCTGGTCGATCGCGTGGCCAAGGCCCTCGAGACGTACGACAGCGTCATGGTCCGGCGCGACCTCGAGGCGGACGGCGGATTCGCCGAGTTCTTCCGCGTTCCGTCCTCGGCCGAGGTGGCCGCCGCGACCGGCGCCATGGCCATTGCCGACGCGCAGGGCCTGACCGATTCGATGGGCCAGCTGAACCACGCGCGCGGCGGCCGGATCCGGACCGGCGGTGCTGGGGAGGCGGGCAACGGCAGGCTGCCCCGTTTGGAGGATTCGCTCGCCCCGCGAACGCCGCTCCGGGGCGGCGGCACGTCCGACGACGAGGGCGGCCCGGGCGACACCCCGGCCAGCGTGGCCTGGCTCCAGGCCGGCCGGGGCACGGGCTACGGGCCCGCCGGGGTCGTGCCGGTGGACCCTGAGCACGGGATGCCGGAGCCCGCGCCGCGCGCCATGGATCGACTGGGCCGGCCCAGCATGTGGGACCCCGCCCCGGTACGGGACGGCGGCCACAGCTCCGTCGCGCGGGTGGAGCCCGAGCCGCGCCCGACGGCCCGCGGCGGCTCCACGGTCGCGCTGAGCCACTGGGAACGCTGGCTGGAGTTCTGTGCCCGCATCGATGGCTTTCCGCGACACCTCAGCATCCACAGCGGCGGCATGCTCGTGACCGCGGCGCCGCTCATCGATATCGCGCCGATCGAGCGCGCCACGATGGTCGATCGGGTCGTGGTCCAGTTCGACAAGCGCGACGTGGAGACGCTCAAGCTCATCAAGCTCGACCTGCTCGGTCTCGGGATGCTCGCCGCGATGGACGAGACGCTCGGGCTCATCGAGCTCGATTGCGGAGCGTGCCTGGACCTTGCCCGGCTGCCCGAGGACGTGCCCGAGGTCTTCGCGATGCTCCAGGCGGCGGACACCGTCGGCGTCTTCCAGGTCGAGAGCCGGGCGCAGATGCAGACGCTGCCGAAGTCCCGGCCACAGAACCTTGACGACCTCGTGGTCGAGGTCGCGATCATCCGCCCCGGGCCCATCCAGGGCAACGCCGTGCACCCGTACCTGCGCCGCAAGCAGGGGCTCGAGCCCGTCACCTACCTGCATCCGTCGCTGGCGCCGATCCTCAAGGATTCGATGGGCGTGATCCTCTACCAGGAGCACGTCATGCGCATCGCCATCGATGTCGCCGGCTTCTCGCCGGCGGAGAGCGACGGCTTCCGGCGGGCGATGGGCACATGGCGCTCGTCGGCCGAGATGGAGAAGCTCCATCGACGGTTCGTGGATGGCGCCCTCCGCCAGCCCGGGATGACCGAGGAGACGGCCGAGGAACTGTTCCGCCAGGTCGCGGCATTCGCCTCCTTCGGGTTCGCCAAGTCGCATGCCGCAGCGTTCGCCCGGACGGCCTACGAATCGGCGTTCCTGAAGCTCTTCTACCCGGCCCAGTTCCTGGTCGGGCTGATCAACGCCCAACCGATGGGCTTCTACCCGGTGGAGGTCCTGGTCAACGACACGAAGCGTCACGGGGTCGCGGTGCTGCCGGTGGACGTCAACGCGTCGTGTTACGCGACGACGTCGGAATGGGTGGGCGTCGAGGCGCAGCCGGCGGCGGTCGTCTCGTCGGGGTGCGTGGTCCCGAGCGTCGCTTCGCGCGAACGCTGGACGCCGGCGGTCACCACGGGCTGGGGGGTGCGCCTGGGCCTGCACCTGGTCAAGGGCATCGGCGAGGACCACGCCGCGCTGCTGGACCGGGAACTCGCCCGTGCTCCGTACCGGAGCCTCGCCGACGTGGTGGAGCGGACGGGCCTCCCGGAAGAGGTCCTGGAACGGCTCATCCGGAGTGGCGCGCTGGACTCGCTCGGTCGGCCGCGGCGGGAACTGCTCTGGCAGCTACGCGAGGTGGCGGGCGCCTCACGCGGTCGGGTGGACGGTCGGACCGTACGGACGCTCGGGCGCGCGGCGGGCAAACGGGGAGCGGCAGCGGGACGGCCGATGGACCTTCGGCTGCCGGCGACGGACGCGCCGGCGCTGCCGCCACTCACCGAGTCGGAACGGGTCAGCGATGCCTACGCGGTCCTCGGCGTGGATGCGCAGCAGCAGGTCGTGGCCCTGTTCCGACCGGCCCTGGATCGGCTGGGGGCGCTGACCAACGCGGCCCTGGCAGACGCGCCGCCGGGGCGGGTCCGGGTGGGTGGCCTGGTCGTCACCCGACAGCATCCGATGACCGCCAAGGGCACGGTCTTCCTCGCCCTTGAGGACGAGACGGGCATGGTCAACGTCACGCTCTGGCCGTCCACCTGGGAGCGGCTCCGGGGGGTCGTCCGGCGGTATGCCCTGCTGCTCGTGGATGGCGACCTGCAACGCGAGGGCTCGGTCGTGAATCTCGTGGCGCATGCGGTCCGGGCACTCCCCGAGGTGGCGGCCGAGGTCGGGGGGCCGGATCGGCCGGGGGGAGTGCGCCAGCTCGGTCACGCCGGGATGCGCCGCCTGGGCTGAGTGTTGCGGCCTGACCGGGCCGCGAGGACCGGGCCGCGAGGACCGGGGCGTTGCTAGCGGCGCGCGCCGGCCTTCTGGGCGCCGTCCGACTTCGAGTTGCCACCGCGCGACCGCCCATCGGGTCGATCAGGGGAGGCGGCGGCGCGGCGGCGGCGGTTGGGGCTGGAAAGGGAGAGGAAGCGTCGATACCAGGCGGCCATGGATGCGAACAGCGCGCCCATCGCCGGGGAGAGCAGGAACGCCGACGTCGCGAGGTCCCGCGTCGCGGCGGCATCGGGCAGCGGGGTCGGATAGATGGCGGACGGGACCGTGAACACCACGACCGCGAAACAGGTCGCGGCGACGAGGCCGACGGCGATGCCCAGCAGCCAGCTGGCGCGCGGTGCGAGGAACCCGGCGATGAACACGCCGCCGATGGCCGGCGTGTACACGAAGTACTGGAAGAGGAAGTTGGTCAGGACGTTCTGCAGGTTGCTGCCGCTGATCCCGAATGCGATCACCAGCGCCGTCGCGGCGAGGGTCAGCGCGACGGGCACCCAGAGCGCCTTCGAGCGCACGGCGATCCACGGCAAGGCGGCGATGTCGCCACGCAGGTCGAGCGGCCGGAAGGCCAGGCGGAACGCGGCCCCGATGCCGACCTTGGCCGGAATCGCGTCGCTCGCGGTACGCATCGAGCGGGAGGTCGACCCGGATCGTGTCCCTGTTTCGGCATCGTCGTCTGTGACCTCGGCCGCATCGAGCTCGGCCGCATCGAGTTCGGCCTCCGTGAGGCCCCGGGCGGCGCGATGCCGGCGACGGGCATCGGAACGGGCGGTGCTCTTGGCGCGGGCCACGGTCTCTCCTGGATTCGGGTGGGTCGCGGGTTGCCCGCCATCGTAGTCGATACGTGCGGGATAAGCGCCGGATGAGCGCCGGATGAGCGCCATCTGGTATCCATGTCCTGCGCCGCCACCCGTCCGTACCCGCCGGGAGGTCACGCATGCATCGCGCCCGGCTCATCGGCACTGTCGTTCTTGCCCTGCTCATCGCCATGGCCTCGTCGTGGGGTCCATCCGCCTCGCCCGGTCGAGGTCCTGGCCAGGCACTCGCCGCGGCCGTGGCCTGGCCACCGTCCACGCTGGTCGTGTCCGAGGTGCAGACCGGTGGCTCCTCCGCATCGGACGAGTTCGTGGAGATCGCCAACCAGGGGTCCAATTCGGTGGACCTGGCCGGCCTCGAGGTCGTGTACGCGACGTCGTCCGGTTCCACGGTCACGCGCAAGGGCACCTGGGCGACCTCGTTCGTGCTCGAGCCCGGACGGCGGGTCTTGCTGACCAACGCCGCTGGTGCGTACGCCGCGATCGGCGACCTCACCTACACCGGTGGCTTCGCCGCGACCGGCGGGGCCGTCGCGCTGCGAGTCGTCGGGGGCGCAGCCATCGATTCCGTGGGTTGGGGCGACGCGACAAGCGGCTTCGTGGAGGGCGCCGCGATCGGTGCGCCTTCGGCCGGATCCAGCCTCGAACGGCGGCCGGGCGGCGCGGCCGGGAACGGCATCGATTCGAACGACAATGCGGTCGACTGGCTGCTGTCGGCGACGCCCGGGCCGCAGGGGACCGGCGCGCCGCCGGTCCCGGATCCAGGTCCGACCCCGACCCCGACCCTGACCCCGACCCCCACGGCGTCGCCCACGCCCACGCCGACCCCGACCCCGACACCGAGCGCGACTCCCACGGCG
>JANOTJ010000368.1:0-5160 GCA_031416295.1 Chloroflexota bacterium | reverse complement strand
GCTCATCACCGGGCCGGACGGCAAGACCTACACCTTCTCGCTCCGCCCGCTGCTCCCCGACGAGAAGGCCTAGGTGTCCCTCCCGGGGTTTGTGAGACATGCTTCAGACGGTCAGCGGGTCCCGGCGCCTGACCACGGTTCTGGCGGAACCGGACCTCGCCAGGGAGGCCCTTGGGGACCTGATCGGTGCCCAGCGCTGAAGCCGATCCCTGGTTTCCCTGACGTACCTGGGGGGTGTACACGGAGACGGAGGACGAGGGACTGATTGCTGAGGAAACGCTTGCTTGCTGGCGTGGGCGACTGGGTGTCGTGGATCTCGACAACGCCGACGTCACCATCTGGCATGGTCGTGTGGGCGGTCGCGCCATCGGTCTGCATCCAGACGGCAGACCAGAACGCATGTTCGGTGTCATCGTGAGGAGCCTCGACTCCTGGGTGCCGGGTCGGGGTGCCGGGGCGGCGGTGGCCGGGTCGGCGGGTTGCCGGGTCGGGGTGCCGGGGCGGGTTGCCGTCCACCGCGAGGGCCCGCGTCCACCCGAGTCCGCCAGATGACGCCAGCCAGCGTCACTAGGCGCGCTATGAGCCCTTCGTGCGTCCTCGCAGCGACCGCTCCTGGGCGTGATCGTGCGTGAGCGTGCGTGAGCGTGTCGTCGTTCCCGGTGCGCGCGGGCTCCAGGAGCGCGGGCAGCCCGCCGAACGTTCTGGGGGACGACATCTGGCGGACTAGGCCGAACTTCCAGCGACGTTTGACCCCATCCACGGACCGATCCGTGTTCAGCGGCGACGGGGGCACGTCCTGGCGTCCGGGGATGCACGAGATCCCCGGCAAGAACCGTGCCGAACCACATCGTCGTCGCCTTCGTCACACCTGTCAGGAGGGCCCTTGGCTTTCCTCCTCCTGGCCACTCGGGGCGGCCGACCACCTGGGCCAGGGCCACTCGGGGCGGCCGACCACCTGGGCCAGGGCCACGTGCTGACCTGGCCAGCCTGCGCCTGCGGCTCCGGTGCGTCCGTATCGCCCGCGAGGAGGGCATCCCGGCGGCCCTCGCCCTCGGGCTCAGTCGGGCAAGTCTCCATCGCTGGCTCGTGGACCTGATGACCGTCTGACGGGCGTCTCACCCACCCCGGGAACGACAGCTACTCGAGCGCAGCGGTCAGCGCCCGCTGGCGAGCGTCTCGATGCGCTCCACGCGCACGGATGTCAGTCGCTCCGCCGGGATCGGCCGAACCCCGTCCGCGGAACCCCCCGCGAGCATTCGTCGATAGACAGCTTCATAGCCATCGGTCATGCGCTCGGCCGAGAAGCGCTCCAGTACCGAGGCGCGGATCGCCGCCCGATCCAGGCCCTCGACCCGATCCACGGCGAACGCCATGCCCGTGACGTCATCCCCGAAGAAGCCATCGATGCCGTCGCGGATGATCTCGGGCAGGGCCCCGATGCGCCGTGCGATGACCGGGGTGCCGGTGGCCAGCGCCTCGATGGCGACGAGGCCGAACGGCTCCGGCCAGGCGCCCGGCATCAGCGACGCGTAGCTCTCGGCGAACAGTCGGTCGCGGTCAGCCTGGGTCAGCTCGCCGAGGAACTCGACGTCCGAGCCCGCAGCGTCCAGGGCGGGCTTGAACACCGCGTCGTAGTAGGCCCGCTCGGCGCCACCGGGCGCGACCTTGGCCGCGATGCGCAGCGGTCGACCAGCCTCCCGGGCGACCTCCAGGGCTTCCACGACGCCCTTCTCCTGCGCGATGCGACCGACGAAGCACAGACTGTCGCCGCGCCTCCGCTCGAAGGGTGCATCGTCCAGTCGGAGCCCGTTGTGGACGACCGTCCAGGGCACATCAGGATGCGCCGATGCCTGGCTCTGGCTGATCGCGACCAGACCGGCCGGAGGGTCGCTGAGGAGCGACGCGGACCACGGGAGGTCCAGGCGCCCATGGAAGGTAGCAACGACCGGGATCGGGCTCACCCTGGCCAGCAGCAGGTTCGCCCACTCGAGATGGCTATGGATGACATCGAACTCGTTGGCGCGGTCCACCACCTGGCGCATGGTCAGGTGGAACCACGGCAGCGCGTCACCCATATAACCCGCCGGGCGCAGGGCCTCGGGCACGGTCGCGACCAGGCGGCCCGGGACGTCCGAGTCGCCCGAGGCGAAGGTCGTGACCTCGTGACCGCGTCGGTCCAGTTCCACGACCAGCCCGTGGACGATACGCTCCGTCCCACCGTACGCAAGCGGCGGCACCCGTTCCATGGGCGGGGCGACCTGGGCGATCCGGAGTGGGCGGTCCATCGGTGCGTGAGTCCTCGAACGCGTGCGCAGACAGTGTCGCACCGCCCGGCGATCGCCGGGCGGTGCGCCCCCGTTACGAGTGCGGAAGGCCTCGGTCAGTACGGCTTCTCGGCAGGATGGACCGGATCGCCCTCCTCGACCTCTTCCTGGGCCTGGTCGCCGGCGCCGGCGCCACCGGCCGCGCCGATCGCTCCACCGACTACGGCTCCGGGAGGTCCGGCGATCGCACCGCCGATGAAGGCGCCCGCACCGCCGCCGCCGACCGCTCCGGTGCCCGCACCGGCCTCGTCGTCGCCTTCGGAAGCCTCACCGGCAACTGCACCACCCACGGCGCCGATGGCACCGCCGGCGACGGCACCGACCGGCCCGCCGACGGCCATCCCGATGGCGGCGCCGCCGAGCGCGCCGGCACCGGCACCCATGGCTTCCTTGCCGCTCTCCTCGTTCTCGGGCGCAGTGCCCTGATCCGTGAGCATCGGGTCGCTGTCGTGGGGGTGGGCGTGATCGTTCATCGTGTCGCGATCCATGATCTGCTCCTGTCGAACGCTCGTCCCGGTACTGGGCCGGGCCCTCCGAACGCCTGTCGGCGCCGTTGCGTCAACGTACGGCGACGAGGGACACGGCCACCTCACAACAGGACCCTCAGGACCTATCAGGCTCGTGACAGGCACGCTTCGTATACTCGACCGGCGTGGGCCCCCGAGCCCGTCGCTGTTGTCCGGTCGGAGGTCGCTTGCACAGGGAACCTCGAGGAACCGGTCGCTGGGCGTCGCGGCGAGCGAAGTCCGAGCTGGCCCACGCCCGCGACATCCGACTTGGTCGGTTTGCGGCGCTCGTCGCCGGCTTGCTCATCGGTTGGGGGGCGAGAAGAGCTTGACGACTCCGATGATGGTACGGACGCTGGCGGCGCCGCGGTCGCAGGGCCGCTCAGCTCCCGGTCATGAGCCGCACGAGGCCGACCACGGCCGCGACCCCGATGAGTGGCCCCGAGCCCCCGCCGCGTTGAGCCCATCGAGGAACGCCCGAGCGCGAGCCGAGCCGCGCAAACGAAGGCGGTCAGGCCGACGCGCAGGAACGCCCTGGCGACCGCCGCGAGGTCAGACGGCGAGCGGGTCGAGCTTGTCGGGGTCGATGCCGAGCTCGTGGATCGCCTTGGCGGCCGTGGCCGTCGTCAGCGAGCCGCAGCGGGCCAGCGCCACGAGTGTCGCCGCCGCGATGTGCGGCGGATCGATCTCGAACAGGCTGCGCAGGTCCTCGCGGGTGTCGCTGCGCCCGAACCCGTCCGTGCCAAGGACCGTGTACGAGGCCGGGACCCAGCGGGCGACCATGTCGGGCAGGGCCTTCATCCAGTCCGTGGCGACCACGATCGGACCACCATCGCCGGGCAGGACGGTGCTGACGTGCGGGACCCGGGCGTCCTTCGCATCGGGGTGCAGGCGGTTCCAGCGCTCTGCTTCCAGCGCGTCCCGGCGGAGCAGCGGGAATGACGGGGCGCTGTACACCTCCGCAGCCACCCCATAGCGCTCAGCCAGGAGGTCGCGCGCGGCGAGCACCTGCTGGAGGATGGACCCTGAACCCACGAGCCGTGCCGGGTGGGCTTTCTTGCCCACGGCGGGTGCTTCCGCGAATCGGTACATGCCACCCAGGATGGCATCGTCGGTCAGGCCCGCGGGGCGCGCCGGCATCGGGTGGTTCTCGTTGTACAGGGTGATGTAGTAGTAGACGTCCTCGGGCGTAGCTCCGTGCATCCGTCCGATCCCGTCGCGGATGATCGTCGCCAGCTCGTAGGCGAAGGCGGGGTCGTACGCACGCAGGTTCGGGACCGTGCTGGCCAGGATGTGGCTGTGACCGTCGTCGTGCTGGAGGCCTTCGCCGGCCAGCGTCGTGCGGCCTGCCGTCGCGCCCAGCAGGAACCCCCGCCCACGAGCATCGGCGAACGACCACATCTGGTCCCCGGTCCGCTGGAACCCGAACATCGAATAGAAGATGTAGAACGGGACCATCGCCAGGCCGTGACTCGCGTACGAGGTGCCGGCCGCCTGGAAGCTGGCCATCGAACCCGCTTCGGTGATGCCCTCTTCCAGGACCTGGCCGTCGGTCGCCTCGCGATACGAGAGCACGAGGTCCGAATCGACGGGTTCGTAGCGCTGGCCCAGGGCGGCGTAGATGCCGACCTCCTTGAACAGCGGGTCCAGGCCGAAGGTGCGCGCTTCGTCCGGGATGATCGGCACGATCCGCGGGCCGAGTTCCTTGTCCCGGATCAGATTGCGCAGGATCCTGGCGAAGACCATCGTCGTCGAAACCGGCATGCTGCTGCCGGTCGCGAACTCGGCGTCGATCGCCGGCGACGGCTCAGGCAGGCGGGTGGCGCGAACGACGCGCCTGGGGATCGGTCCGCCGAGCGCGCGCCGGCGCTCCATGAGGTATTCGACCTCTTCGGACCTGGGTCCGGGATGGTAGTAGGGCGCATCCTTGAGCTTGGCATCGGGGATCGGCAGCTGGATCCGATCGCGGAAGACGCGCAGCTCGTTCTCGGACAGCTTCTTGGCCTGGTGGGTCATGTTCCGCGCTTCGACGCCCGGCCCGAGGGTCCAGCCCTTGACCGTCTGCGCAAGCACGACCGTCGGCGCGTCACGGTGGCCGACCGCGGCCGTGTATGCCGCGTACAGCTTGCGGTAGTCGTGGCCGCCGCGGCGTAGCAGGCGGAGCTCGTCGTCCGAGAGGTGCTCCACGAGCTTCCGCAGGCGCGGGTCCGGCCCGAAGAAATGCTCGCGGATCGAGGCGCCGTCGGCGACGGTCATCCGCTGCGAGTCGCCGTCCAGCCACTCGTTCATCTTGTGCACGAGTACGCCGTCGACGTCGTGCGCGAGCAGGT
>JANOTJ010000367.1:0-17942 GCA_031416295.1 Chloroflexota bacterium | reverse complement strand
TCGCCGCCTGACCGCAGGCCGTGAAGACGATCGTGGCTGCGGCCACGAGCGCCCCGATGCGCAATCGCACCATATGGTTCTCCTCCATGTGGGTCCTCCTCCCGTCGAGCGGCCGTCGCCTCCCTGCGCTGCCGTCCGACGCATAGACCGCGCAATCCTACTCGAACAGCCGCCCTGGGTCACCCGTCGGAAGCCAGCCTAGAATGCCCCGATATGCAGGCCTCTCGGCGCACCCGGCTCGGCCGGTGTGGACCACGCGCGCTCCTCGCCGCCACCCTGGTCCTCGTCCTCGCGGGCTGCGACCTGACCACGACCCGAACGCTCGCACCCGATTCCAGCGCGGGTCTCCTGCCGTCGGGCCCGACCCTGCCCTCATCGACAGTCGTGCCCTTCAGTGCATCCGCGTACCCGCCCGACGGTCCGGCACCATGCGCCGAGGCAGCACCGCCGGACGTCGACCACGCGGCCTACACGGGCAACCTGCGGCGCATCCGGGCCGAGGAGCCCGGGATCGTCGTCTTCGAACTGTGCCGGCCCGATGTCGCGTTCCGGGCGCGCCTCGCCCATCCGTCCTTCGGGATCGCCGACAGCGGCTGGCTGATCTCGCAGATCGATCCCGCGCCGGACAGCGATCCGGCGATCGCCACGGTCATCAACGGTACCGGTCCATTCCGGTTCGAGGTCTGGAACCGCGGCTCGGATCTGTCGTTCGTGCGCAACGAGGACTACTGGGCGGGAACGGCCGTGCCCGAGCGCCTCGTGTTCACCTGGAGCGACGCACCGTCCGAGCGCCTGACCGCCCTGGTCAAGGGGGATGTCGATGGGGTCGATGGCCTGACGGCCGCCGAGCTGGCGGTCGCCATCGACATGGAGGACATCAGCGTCGCCCTCCGACCCGGCCTGAGCACCCTGTACCTCGGGATGAACGACCGCTACGCCCCCTTCGACCTGGATCTCGTCCGTCGGGCCATCGCCATCGGCATCGATCGGGCGGATGTCGTGGAGCGCGCCTTTCCCTTCGGGACGAAGGTCGCCACGCACAGCAGCCCGTGCGCCCTTGCATTCGGCTGCGTCGGGCCGGCCTGGCTACAGTACGACCCCGTTCGGGGCAAGGAACTGCTGGCCGAGGCGGGACTCGCCGACGGCTTCAGCACGACCCTGCGCTACCCCGACGAAGCGCGCGAATACCTGCCCGATCCGGAGGGCACGGCGATCGCCATCCGTGACCAGCTCGAAACTAACCTCGGGATCGTGGCCACCCTGGAGGCCGTGCCCTTCGAGACGCTCGTCGGCGACGCCGAGGCGGGCCGCCTGGATGGCCTGCACCTCCTCGGCGCTCGGCCCCGGATCACGGACGTGTCGGCGGTCCTGGAGCCGCGCTTCGGGGCCGCGTCATCGGACGAGTTCGGCGACCAGCTGGACGACGTCGTGGCGGCCCTCGCTGCCGGTGCCGCCACGGTCGATCCGGAGGCACGGGCCGCAGCCTATGCGCAGGCCAACCGCACCCTCCGGCTGCTCGCCCCGGCCGTGCCCATCGCCCATCCCGGCAGCGCTGCGGCGTTCCTCGTCGATGTCCTCGACGCGGTCGCCTCGCCGACCGGCACGGAACGGTTCGACGAGATGACCCCCGGCGATCGCCGTCAGTTGGTCTGGTTGCAGGCGACCGAGCCGGGCTCCCTGTTCTGTGCCGACGAGACCGACCCGGACGCCCTGCGCGCCTGTGCGCAGGCGAGCGAGGGGTTGTACGGATACGCGACGGGCAGCGCCACGGTCGAGCCGCGGCTGGCCACGGCCTGCGAACCTGATGGGGCGCTCAGCACCTGGACGTGCACGATCCGCGGGGACGTGCGCTTCCATGACGGCGCGACCCTCGACGCGTCCGACGTGGTCAGCACGTTCGCCCTGCAATGGGATGCCGACCATCCCCGCCATCGCGGTCGGACCGGAACCTTCGGGACCTTCGAGCGCCTGTTCGGCGGCTTCCTGCACCCGGCGGCCGCTCCGCCCGGCTGAGGGGCTCGCTTACGCGCTGGGGCCGTCTCCGGTCGGGGTCGGCGCGTCCTCGCCGGTCGCCTCGATGCCGGCGATGGGCGCGATCGGGGTGATCTCGTCGGCGACCGAGGCTGCGACCGCCGGGATGATATGCGCAGCTGCGGTGGCCGCTGCCGGCGTGACCTGCTCGGCGAAGTGGCAGGCGACCTTGTGGCCAGTCTCCAGGACCCGCAATACCGGCTCATCGCGCTCGCAGGTCTCCGGCCGACCAAGTTGCTCGCGCAGCCAGCAGCGCGTGTGAAACCGGCAGCCCGACGGTGGCGCGGCCGGGCTCGGGACGTCTCCGGTGAGCACGATGCGGCGCTTGCGCTTGCGCGGATCGGGCTCGGGCACGGCCGACAACAGCGCGATCGTGTACGGATGGCGGGGGTTCGTATAGAGCTTGTCGACATCGGCGATCTCGACGATCTTGCCGAGGTACATGACCCCGACCCGATCGCTG
Organism: Chloroflexota bacterium; assembly: GCA_031416295.1. Classification (GTDB taxonomy): domain Bacteria; phylum Chloroflexota; class Limnocylindria; order Limnocylindrales; family CSP1-4; genus SPCO01. The sequence goes on along the minus strand of JANOTJ010000367.1, from coordinate 15,448 downwards.
ATGTACTGGATCACGGACAGGTTGTGGGCCACGAACAGATAGGTCAGGTCGAACTCGCGACGCAGGTCGAGGAGCAGATTCAGGATCTGCGACTGGATGGACACGTCAAGGGCCGACACCGGCTCGTCACAGATCACGATGTCCGGGTGGAGCGCGAGCGCGCGGGCGATTCCGATGCGCTGGCGCTGGCCGCCGCTGAACTCGTGCGGGTAGCGACGGGCGTAATCGCGGCGCAGACCGACCGCGTCGAGCATATCGCCGACGCGGGCGTCGCGGATGGGTCGCTGCCGCCAGCGGTTCTCCGAGTCGGCCTGCGCGAGCAGACCCTCGCCGATGATGTCGCTGATGGGCATGCGCGGGTTGAGCGACCCGACCGGGTCCTGGAAGATGATCTGCATGTCGCGCCGGAAGGCCTTGAGGTCCGCCCCCTTCTTGGCGAACACGTCCTGGCCGCCAAGGGTGACCTTGCCTCCAGTCGGTGGCTGGAGCCGGATGATCGTCCGCCCGAGGGTGGACTTGCCGCAGCCGGACTCCCCGACCAGGCCAAAGACTTCGCCCTTGTCGATCTCGAAGCTGACGTCGTCGACGGCCTTGACGTCACCGAGCTTGCGGCGCAGGACGCCGCCATAGATCGGGTAGTACTTGACCAGGTTCTCGACGGTCAGCAGCGGCGTGCGCGCACGTTCCGGCGCGGCGCCGCCGGCCGCGGCCGCGGCCGTTGTCGGGGTATCGATCACGAAGCGCTGACCTCCATCGGGGGGACCGTCGGCCGGATCTCGGGCGGTGGCGGGCCCCCAGGGACGCGCGTGTAGCGCCAGCAGGCGACATCGGGCGGGTGCGCATCCCCGATCCGCGGATCGTGGGTCGCGCACGGCTCGAAGGCGTACGGGCAGCGCGGCATGAAGTTGCAGCCGGCCGGCAGGCGGAAGGGGTTGGCGACCATGCCCTTGATGACGTTCAGGCGCTGGCCACGCTTGCCCTTGGACGGGATGGACTGGAGCAGCCCTTCCGTGTAGGGATGTTTGGGCGCGAGGAGGACCTCGTCCACCGTGCCCTGCTCCACGACCCTGCCGGCGTACATCACGACCACGTCCTGGACGGTCTCGGCCACGACGCCGAGGTCGTGGGTGATGAGCATCAGCGCGGCGCCCGTCTCGTCCTGGACCTTGCGGATCAGGTCGAGGATCTGCGCCTGGATGGTCACGTCGAGGGCCGTCGTGGGTTCGTCGGCGATGATCAGGTCAGGATCGCAGGCGAGGGCCATCGCGATCATCACCCGCTGGCGCATGCCGCCGGACAGCTCGTGGGGGTACTGCTTGACCCGTCGCTCCGGGTTGTTGATCCCGACGAGCTTGAGCGAATCGATCGCCTTGTCCATGGCGTCCTTGCGCGACAGGCGCTTGTGCAGCGCCACTCCCTCGGAGATCTGGTCGCCGACGGTATAGACCGGGTTGAGGCTGGTCATCGGCTCCTGGAAGATCATCGCGATCTCGTTGCCGCGGATCCGGCGCATCTGCTCCTCGGGGAGAGCCAGCAGGTCCCGGCCCTTGAACCAGACGCGCCCGGAGGCGATCTCGGCGGGCGGGATATCCAGGAGACGCATGATCGTCAGCGCGGTCACGCTCTTGCCGCAGCCCGATTCGCCGACGATGCCCAGCGTCTTGCCACGCTTGATGGAGTAGCTCACGCCGTCAACGGCCTTGACCGTGCCGTCCATGACGTGGAAGTAGGTGCGCAGGTCGCGGACATCGAGCAGGACGTCCGGATCCACCGGGCGGTCCACGTCCACCGCGGCGCCCGGGGCGAGTTCCACGATGTCCTCGATCATTCCTTGCTCCGTGGGTCGAGCGCGTCGCGCAATCCGTCTCCGATGAAATTGACCGCGATGACCGTCAGAGCGAGGGCCATGCCCGGGAAGAAGGGCCACCACCAGTTGCCCTGGAGGAGGGTGCCCTTGCTGTTGGACAGGGCATTCCCCCAGCTGATGTCGGTGGCCCGGATGCCGAAGTTCAGGAAGCTCACGAACGCCTCGGTGACGATGGCGCCGGCCATGATCAACGTGGCCGAGACGACGATCGGCCCGAGTGCGTTGGGCAGGATGTGGCGGAAGGTGATGCGCGTATCGCTGACCCCGACCGCGCGGGCCGCCTGGACGAATTCGGCCTCCCGCAGCGAGAGGAACAGCGCGCGGACGAGCCGTGCCAGACCGGGCCAGAACAGCAGGCCGAAGATGACGATCAGGATTACCGGGTCGCCACCGCCGAAGAAACGCGCCGCAACGAGGATGACGAACAGGAACGGGATCGCCAGCATCAAGTCCACGAAGCGCATCAGCAGGTTATCCACGCGCCCGCCGGCGAAGCCCGCGACGGCACCGACGGTCACCCCGATGGTGGTCGCGATGAGCATCGTGAACAGCCCGATCGCGACCGAGATCCGGCTACCGACCAGCACCAGCTGAAGCACGCTCCGGCCGCCGAAGTCCGTGCCGAAGATGTTGGCCAGTGGGCTGAGCGACGGCGGATCGCCGCCGGCCTTCTTGGCGCCTGGAATGAAGTTCGGGTCATACGGCCAGATGATCGGGGCGATGATCGCGATCGAGACCATCACCAGCAGGAACGACGAGCCGATGAGCGCCAGCCGATGGCGCTTGAAGCGCCGCCAGGCGAGCTGCCACTGGTTCAGCGACTCGAGCGCGACCTCGTAGTCGTCCGTGCCGGCCTCGATGGCCTTGATATCGTCGGGAACGAGCGCGTCGGCCATCGGTCGTCCCTCAGTCATAGCGGATGCGCGGATCGACGATGGCGTAGACCACGTCCGCCACGAGGTTGGCCAGGACCACCAACACGGACGTGATCAGGATCAGCCCCATCAGCAGGAAGTAGTCGCGGGCATTCACACCCTCGATGAACAGGAGGCCCATGCCCGTCCACGAGAAGATCGTCTCGGTCACGATCGCGCCGCTGAACAGGAAGGGCAGGTTGAGGGCGATGTTGGTTACGATCGGCAGCATCGCGTTCCGGAAGGTGTGCTTCATGATCACCGTCCGCCGGTGGAGCCCCTTGGCCCTGGCCGTCCGGACGTAATCCTGGTTGAGCGCCTCGAGCATGCTCGCGCGCACGAACCGGCTATCACCCGCGATGTTCACGAGGACGAGCACGGTGACCGGCAGGATCAGGTGCGCGGCGATGTCCAGGACGGCCGCGATCGGTTCAGCACCGAAGTCCGTCCAGTACTGGGGCGTGTTGAAGGGCGGCCAGTTCCGGGGCGACACGATGCCCTGGGCAGGGACCCAGCGCAGGGTCACGGCGAAGAAGAAGATGAACATCAGGCCCAGCCAGAAGGTGGGCAGTGAGTAGAAGATGTAGGCCAGGAACGTCACCACCTGGTCGAACACCGAGTAGCGTTTCACGGCGGCGACCACCCCCAGCAGGATGGCCAGGGTGACCCAGATGACGAGGGCGACCGAGGTCAGGATGAGGGTCGCCGGCACGCGCTCCAGGATGATGTCGGTGACCGGCCGGCCGCTGACGATGGACAGGCCGAGATCGCCCTTGAGGATCCCGTTGTCGCCGCCACCCAGCGCCTGCGGCAGGATGTTCAGGCCACCCGACTCGGACATGAAGCTGTCCGTGCGGCAGTTATAGGCGCCGATCCAGCCACCGAATTCCCGGACCACGGACAGCGCCGTCGGGTTGCGCTCGAGGCACCAGCGCTCCAGCCAGGCCTCGATCTGGACCTCGGTGACCCGCGGATTCTGGTTGAACTGCGACTGCGGACCGCCGGGCGCGAGCTTCATGAGCGTAAAGCTCACGAGCACGATCCCGAGCAACAGCGGGATCAGTCCGAGGCTGCGTCGGATGATGTACTTGGTCATCGACCCCTACGCCTGATGGGAAGGACGGCCACGTTGCGTCGGGACGTGGTGGAGAGCGGAGAGCGATGGGGGCGCCGGCCGATGGCCGACGCCCCATACGGCGCGAGGGTTACTCCTTGATCCACCAGTCCGCGATATTCCACATATCGCTCGAGGTACTCGGGTTCTTGAAGAAGTTCTGAAGGCGGGTGGAGACACCGCGCGCTTCATTGCGGTAGTACAGCGGGATCTCGGCTGCCTGGTCGACGAAGATCTGCTGGACAGTCTTCGCGGCCGCCACCTGGTCGACGGTCTTGATCGATTCCTTCAGGACGTCGAGGGCGGCATCCATCTCGGGGTTGGAGAAGCGCGAGGTGTTGCCACCGTCGTGCGGAGCCTCATCCGGCCACTGGGTGGTGTGATAGCCGAAGAAGTAGTTTCCGAAGAGGTCGAAGGTCAGGACCCACGCGAAGAGCGACAGGTCGTAGGTCCCACGGTAGATGCTGCACGAGCTGTCCTCCGGCTGGTCCTGCCAGCCATCGAACATCGTCTCGGACAGTTCCACCTTGGCCTTGACCCCGATCGCCGCGTAGTAGCCGGCTATCTTCTCGAGGGTCAACTGGCGCACGGGCCGACCGGCCAGGGTGCACGCCTTCAGTTCGGCTTCCACGCCGTCCTTGTCGCGCGTGCCGTCGCCATTGCTGTCCACCCATCCGGCAGTGTCGAGCAGCGCGTTGGCCGCGGCGACGTCGAAGGGCAGACAGGTGACGGACTCGTCACGCCAGTACGTTCCGGGAGGAGCGGGCGAGCAGGCCGCGGTCTCCGGCACCGGGTAACCCGGGAAGAGCGCCGCGAACAGGTCGGCCTTGTCGATGGCCTGGCTCAGTGCCCTGCGGACATTGACGTCCTTCAGCATCGGGTGACCCTTGGGGCCCTGGTTCATGTCCAGGTGCTCGTACTGCCACGCCGGCTCAAGGAGCGCCCGGCCGATGGCCGGATCGACGCCCTTGATCGAGTCGTAGTCGCTCGCGACCATGTCGACCGCCGCGTCGATGTTCCCGGCCAGGAAGTCGGCCTTCATGCCGTCCACGTCGGCATAGAAGTTGTACTTGACCTCATCGAGGTACGCGCCCTGGCCGAATGCGCCGCCCAGGTAATTCGGGTTCTTCTTGACGACGATGCCCGTGGCGGACGCCGTCTCGAACATGAACGGGCCGGAGGTCGGGACCTTGGCGATGTCCGAGGTGACCGGCATCGACAGGGTCGCCGCGTCAGCGACCGGGATGGTCTCGAAATAATGCTTCGGCAGGATCATCGACCCGAGAAGGCCGTAGAAACCCGCGTACGCCTTGCCGAACTTGACCGTTGCCGTGAGGCCATCCGCCGCCACGTCGAAGGCCGTGATGTCCTCCCAGCCGACGATGCCTGAGCTGAGGCCGACCTGGGCAGGATCCAGGACCCAGTCCATCGTGTACTTGAGATCGTTCAGGGTCAGCGGCTTGCCGTCCGACCACTTCAGGCCGGGCTTCAGCTCCAGGTCGACTTCGAAGCTGCCATCAGCCGCCTGGCGGATGGACTCGTCGCCGAACTTCGGCATCTTGGCGGCGAGCCCCGCCTGCCAGTGACCGTCGCTCGTGACGCCCCACAGGGCGCCCATCGTGGACGCCAGGACCTGGGTCGTGGTGAACGCGTTGTCGTAATACGAGTTCAGGTTCTGGACCGGCTGCCAGTCGGCGACGATGGCCGAGCCGCCGGCAACGCCCTCAGTGGGCTCATAGGTGAAGTTGAAGAGGATGCCCTCGGGATCGTTGGGATCGAGGGTCGGGGCCGGCGGATCCGTGACCGCTGCCGAGGCCGGCGGCGCGCCGGTCGCGGCGCCGCTGGGCGCCGTCGTCGGGGTGGCTCCGCCACACGCAGCCACGATGATGGCTGCTGTGGTCAGGATGCCAATAAGTCGTTTGTGCATCAACTGTCCTCCGAATCGGGTTGGGATACCCGGGATATCTCCCGTTGTCCTCACCGGGACCGCGCGCTCCAATGCCGTGACGTACTCGTTCCAGATCCCCAGCCGAGCCTCCCAACTCGGGTCGCGGGTATCAGGAAGGCGAGCGCCAACGGCTGCACGGTTCGGGTCGGTGCGCTGCGCGTACTATCCACAGCCCCAATGGGGCTGTCAACCACCAACCTAACGAGCGTTCGCTCGGGTTCCCGCTCGGGCACGCTCAGTCGGGACAGGGCGTGTCCGCGCCGACCATCGCTCGCCAGCGCAGGTTCGGCTGACGCGCGGCCGTCGCCTCGTCGAGGCGCCTGACCGGCGCCGAGTGCGGGGCGCCCTTGACCGTGTCCGGATCGGAGCGTGCTTCTGCGGCGATCGCGATCAGCGCATCGGCGAAGGCGTCCAGGGTTTCCTTGGACTCGGTCTCGGTCGGCTCGATGAGCATGCCCTCTTCCACGATGAGCGGGAAGTAGATCGTCGGCGGGTGATAGCCGTGATCGATGAGGCGCTTGGCGATGTCCAGCGTCCGGACCCCGGTCTCGCGCTTGATCGTCGCCGCCGACGCCACGAACTCGTGCTTGCACGGCCGGTCGTAGGGCAGGTCGTACGTCTTGGCCAGGCGCGACTTCAGGTAGTTCGCCGCGAGCACCGCGTCGTCGCTGACTTCGGCCAGACCGGACGCGCCATGGGCCCGGATATACGCGTAGGCCCGGACCAGCACGCCCGTGTTGCCGACGAAGCTGCGCAACCGACCGATCGAGGTCGGACGCTCGCCCAGGCGTTCCAGGCGATAGCCACCGTCGTCGCTGCGCAGGACCCGCGGCGCGGGCAGGTACGGCAGCAGGCGCTCGCCCACTCCGACGGGACCCGCGCCCGGACCGCCGCCGCCGTGGGGCGTGCTGAACGTCTTGTGCACGTTGAAGTGCATGACATCGAAGCCGGCTTCGCCTGGCTTGAAGCGTCCCAGGATGGCGTTCAGGTTGGCGCCGTCCATGTAGGCCAGGGCACCCGCGGCGTGGACCGCTTCGAGCAACTCCCCGATACGCGTCTCGAAGAGGCCGACCGTGGAGGGGTTGGTGATCATGACCGCGGCGGTCCGCGGGCCGAGCGCCGCACGGAAGGCGTCAAGGTCCACGCCACCGTCCGGCGCCGACGGGATGGTGATGGTCGCGAAACCGGCCATGGACGCCGTGGCCGGATTGGTCCCGTGCGAGCTGTCCGGGACGAGCACCTCGGTCCGTTCCACGTCGCCGCGGGCACGGTGGTAGGCGCGGATCATCAGGATGCCGGTCAGCTCCCCCTGGGCCCCGGCGGCCGGCTGGAGCGTGACCGCGACCATGCCCGAGATCTCGGCCAGCGCCGCCTCGAGCTCCCAGAGCAGCTGGAGCGTGCCCTGGGCCAACGCGTCGGGGGCCATCGGGTGCAGGTCGGCGAAGCCCGGCAGGCGGGCCGCCCATTCATTGAGCTTGGGGTTGAACTTCATGGTGCACGAGCCGAGCGGGTAAAAGCCCGTGTCCACGGCGTAATTCAACTGGGACAGGTTGACATAGTGACGGACCGCCTCGGGTTCGTTGAGCTCAGGCAGGGCCGGCGGCGTGATCCGGCGAGCGGCCGCCGGCAGCCGGTCCAGCGCGTCGGCCGGTGGGTGCGGGATCTTGCCACCGCCGCGGCCTGGCCGGCCGCGCTCGAAGAGGGTCGGCTGGAGGCGCGGTCCGGTCACACTCATCGTGTACCGCCCGCGCCGGCTTCGACGGCGACCGGCGGGCGGGCGCCGACCACCTCGGCCAGCGCCTCGACGAATCGACTGATGTCGTCGGCCGTCGTGACCTCCGTCGCGCACACCAGCAGCCCATCGGCGAGGGATGGCTCCTCGGGCAGTACCTCGGCGAGGACAAGTCCCGCAAGCACGTCGCGCGCCAGCAGCCGCCGATGGACGGCCCGGGCGTCCGGGACCCGGATGGCGAACTCATTGAGATAGGCGCCGCGGTGGAGGCGCTCCACACCGATGGCGGCCAGGGCCACCTCCAGCTCCCTGGCTCGGGCCGCCCCGGTCGCCGCGACGTCGCGCAGGCCGTGCGGACCGATGATCGCGAGGTAGATGGAGGCGGCCAGGGCCAGCAGCGCCTGGTTCGTGCAGATGTTGCTGGCTGCCTTGTCGCGCCGGATGTCCTGTTCCCGCGCGCGCAGGGTCATCACGAACGCGCGCTGGCCGTCAAGGTCCGTGGTCATCCCGACGAGGCGCCCAGGGAGCTGGCGGACGAGCGCGTTCGTGGACGCAAGGATGCCAAGGTACGGGCCGCCGTACTGTGGCGCGATGCCCAGCGGCTGCCCCTCGCCGGCGGCGATGTCGGCGCCATATTCCCCAGGCGGGGCCAGGACCGCCAGCGAGACCGGCTCGATGACCGCGACGAACAGGGCACCCGCGGCATGGGCCAGCTCGGCGATTCGCGGCATCGGCTCCAGGAGCCCGAGGAAATCGGGGTTCGCGGCGATGACCGAGGCCACCGGACGGCCGGACTCGGCCAGCATCGCCTCGAGGGCCACGAGGTCCGTGCTGCCGGCCGCGTCCCCATCGGCCACGAGCGGGACCTCCTCGAGCTCCAGTCCGTGCCCGAGGTACGTCCGCAGGGTCTCGCGGTAGTGCGGATGGACGCCGCGCGAGACGAGGACGCGGTCGCGTCGCGTCGCCCGGCAGGCCATCAGCGCCGCCTCGGCCGTCGCCGCCGCCCCGTCGTAGTGAGAGGCCGAGACGACGTCCATGCCAACGAGCTCGGCCATCAGCGACTGGTACTCGTAGATGGACTGGAGGGTGCCCTGGCTGATCTCCGGCTGATAGGGGGTGTACGCCGTATACCACTCGCCGCGCAGGAGCAGCTGATCCACCGCCGGCGGCGTCCAGTGGCGGTACACCCCGGCTCCCAGGAACGACACGAGGTCGGTCCGGTTGCGTGCCGCAAGGCCGAGCAGCCGTCGGCTCAGCTCGAGCTCGGGCTGCGGGGCCGGCAGGCCCAGCGGCGAGGCGCGCAACGCCACGGGGATGTCGGCGAACAGCGCGTCCACGCTGTCGATGCCGATGGCGGCGAGCATCGCCGCGCGGTCGGCGTCGGTATGCGGTCCGTAGGGCATCGTGGCCCGGTCAGCCCGCGGCGACGAGCATGTCGTAGGCGTCGCCGTCGAGGAGATCGTCGAGCTGGGTCGGGTCCCCGATGCGCAGCCGGATCATCCAGCCGCGGCCGTACGGGTCACTGTTCACAAGCTCGGGCCCGCCGGTGAGTTCGTCGTTCACAGCCGTGACCGCGCCGGTCAGCGGGGCGAACAGGTCGCTGACCGCCTTGACCGACTCGACCACGCCGAACGGTCGCGACGCCTCGAGGTCGCGGCCCGCATCGGGCAGCTCCACGAAGACGATGTCGCCGAGCTGGTCGGCGGCGTACTGGGTGATGCCCACCACGGCTTCCTCGCCGTCGATACGGACCCACTCGTGGTCCCGGGTGTACCGCAAGTCGGTCGGTACGGTCACGATGCGCTCCTCCTGCGATAGAACGGCAACTCGACGACACGCGCCGGGACACGGGTGTCCCGGATGGCGACCTCGAGGACGGTGTCCGGCTGTGCGTCCGATGGGGTCACGTAGCCCATCGCGATGGGCACGCCCAGGGTCGGTGACTGGGTTCCGCTGGTGACGACGCCGGTCGGCCGGTCGCCGGCGTGGATCGGATAGCCGTGGCGGGCGATGCCCCGCCCTTCGACGACGAGCCCGACGAGCCGCCGGCGCGGGCCTTCGGCGGCGACGCGTTCGAGGGCCGCCCGGCCGATGAAGTCGCCGACTTTCGCGAGCTTGACCACCCGGCCAAGCCCGGCGTCGTAGGGCGTCGTGGTCCGATCGAGCTCGTTGCCGTACAGCGGCATGCCGGCCTCCAGGCGCAGGGTGTCGCGCGCGCCCAGGCCCACCGGCATCCCGTCCGCGCCACGGGTCGCAGCCAGGATGGCGTCCCAGACCTCCGCGGTGCGCGACCAGTCCACGAAGACCTCGAAGCCGTCCTCGCCCGTGTAGCCGGTCCGGGCGACCATTGCCGGCACCGAGGCCACGCGACCCTGCGCGATCCCGTAGTAGCGCAGCGAGGCGATGTCGATGTCGGTGTGCGGCGCCAGCGCCTCGAGGGCGCGCGGGCCCTGGATCGCCACCAGCCCGGTCGCCAGCGAGCGATCGTCGAGGATGGCCCGCGACCCGGCCAGGCGCTCGACCAGGGCGTCGGATACGACCGTCGCGTTGCTGGCATTGGCCACGACCATGAACCGGTCTTCGGCGAGCCGATAGATGATCAGGTCGTCCAGCACGCCCCCGTCAGGCGCGCACAGCATCGAGTACTGGGCGCGCCCGACCGCGAGTGTGGTCGGGTCGCTCACGACGGCCCGGGCCAGTCCCGCGGCGGCCTCCGGGCCTTCGACCATGATCTCGCCCATATGCGACAGGTCGAAGCAACCCAGGCGCTCGCGCACCGCCCGATGTTCGTCGATGATGGAGGTGTACTGGACAGGCATCCGCCAACCTGCGAAGTCGATCATCCGGGCGCCGAGGGCCTCGTGGCGCGAGGCGACCGGGGTGTCGTGCGGGATCGCGCTCGGATCGGCGGTCACGGAGCGCGCTCCGGCGCAGCCGGGCTGTCGGCCGTCGCCAGCAGCGCGGCGGCAGCCCGGACCACAAGTGCCCGTTCGGTCTCGAAGGTCAGGACCGTGGACGCGTCGTCGAACGCTACCCAGCGCACCTGGTCGAATTCATGGTCGTGCTTGGCGAGGTCGCCGCCGATCGGTTCCATGAGGAAATAGTGGACGGTCTTGTGGATCCGTGTGCCGGACTGGACGAACACGTATTCGATGGAATCGAGCGGACCCGTGATCCTGACGTCCAGACCAGTCTCCTCGGCGACCTCCCGGACGGCGGTCTGTTCGGTGGATTCGCCGCGCTTCGGAGTGCCCTTTGGCAGCGTCCACGTCCGACCGTCACGCTCGCGACGGCGAGCGCCGATGACGAGGTGCGGTCGCCCGGCTTCATATCGGACCACGATGCCGCCCGCGGAAGTTGCGGTGCTGGTCCTCAGGCGCGCCACGGCGCCGTGGCGGCGCTCGGGCGACGGCCGTCCGCGGTCCGTCCGGAGCCCGTCCACAGCATGATCACGGCCGGTCGCAGTCGGCCGTCGGTCACGGCCGGGCGCGTCGTCCGCAGACCACGCCGTGAGCGGATCGCGGTGAGCGGCGCAACATCGGCTCGACGTAGCTCGGTCTGGCGGTGCGAGGCGGCCGAAAAGCTGGTCGCCGCGCCGAGTCCCAGGCGTCGCTCGCGCGCTCGGCTGGAAGGTCGGACGAAGCGGGCCGTCGGCCGGGCCGCGTACTTGGCGGCGATGCTGTGTCCCATGGCTCGCTATGGTAGCGCGTCGCCGGGGCTGCGCAAGGCCGCATCCAGCGCCGCGCGCATGCCATCCGCCGTCTCCGGTGCGAGCGCGCCACGGGCAAGGGCGAGGTCCACCTCACGCCGGGCGGCAGCCACGTACAGATCGAGCACGCCCGGAGCGTGTGCCCGGAGTGCCCCGAGGTGCGCCCGCAGCGTGCCCAGGTCACCGCGGGTCATCGGACCGGTCAGGGCGGCCCGGATCCCGAGCGACCGGGCATTGCCCAGCGTGCCCTCGATGAGCGGTCCGTAGACGGCCAGCGTTCCGGCCTCGTCAAGGCCTGCGACCCTGCCCAGTTCGGCGATCGCGTCGAGCAGGGCGATGACACCGCCCGCGGCCAGGACCGCCGCGGCGTGATAAGCGGGCTTGGTGCCTGGCGCCAGCCGGACGGCGGTCGCCCCCACGGTCTCGGCCATCTCGGACAGCAGTCCGGCGAGCTGATCGTCGCCCTCGATGGCGATGGTCGCACCGCGCAGCGCGGCGATCGCCCGTTCCGTGTCCGCGAAGGAGACCAGAGGATGGAATCCACCCGCCTGAGTCCCCGCGGCCAGGGCCGGTCGCAGGACCTCGGCACCCAGGGCGCCGCTCGTATGGACGATCGCCTGGCCGCTGTACAGGCGCACGCTCCGGGCCAACGGCTCCAGCGCATCATCGGGCACGGCCAGGATGATGAGCTCCACTTCCTCGATGAGGGCCTGCGCCTCGGCAAAACCGCGGGCCCCATCGAACTCGGCATGGATGCGGCTCCGCCGCTGCGCGTCGCGGCTGACCACGGCATGGATCGGCCAGCCATTGCGAATCAGGGCCAGACCCAGCGCGGTCCCCACCGCGCCCGCGCCGACGATGCCGGTGATCGGCCGCTGGCCGGGCGCCGAGTGCTGGTGCGGGTGACCGTGTCCGTCGGCATGGACCTCGTCGCCATGCCGGTGCTGCCCGGGCGGCACCGGGTCGAGCTCGATGCCGGCCGCGTCCAGGGCCGCCGCCGTCTCGGCGCGCTCGCGTTCCCGATCGTCGCCGGGCAGGACGCCCCAGGCCTTCATCGGGCGGCGCCCGCGTTAGCGGGTCGGTCGCGGTACGCTTCCACCCATCGAGTGTAGCGAGCCAGCGGAGACGGACGCGTTGTCACCGAACCGAACCAGCAACGACCCATTCGGCGCACGGACGCCACTCGGTCCGGGCCTGCCCGACCTCTACCGGCTCGACGTCCTGGACGGCGCCACCGGGGATTCGGACCTGCCGGTGACCGTGCGCATCCTGCTCGAGAACGTCCTCCGCCATGCGGGCGGCGGCGTGGTCCGACCCGAGGACGTTAAGACCCTGGCATCGTGGCGCCCAGGCGTGCCGGCCGAGGCCGAGGTGCCGTTCATGCCCTCGCGCGTCGTGCTCCAGGACTTCACCGGGGTGCCCGCGATCGTGGACCTCGCGGTCATGCGCGACGCCATGGCCGAGCTCGGCGGCGACCCGGCGCGGGTTAATCCGCTGGTCCCGGCGGACCTCGTCATCGATCACTCCGTGCAGGTCGATCGGTTCGGCACGGCGACGGCCTTCGCCTTCAATGTCGAGCGCGAGTACGAGCGCAACGGCGAGCGCTACCAGCTCCTGCGCTGGGCGCAGACCGCGTTCCGCGACCTGCGCGTCGTGCCCCCGGGCACGGGCATCGTGCACCAGGTCAACCTCGAGTTCCTGGCCACGGTCGTGGACGACCGCGACGGCGTGGCCTTCCCCGACACCCTGGTCGGCACCGATTCACACACCACGATGGTCAACGGCCTGGGCGTGCTCGGGTACGGCGTGGGTGGCATCGAGGCCGAGGCCGTGCTCCTTGGCCAACCGCTCTACCAGCCGATGCCCCACGTCGTGGGCGTGCGCCTGAGCGGGGAACTGCCCCGTGGCTCGACGGCCACCGACCTCGTCCTGGTGGTCACCGAGATGCTCCGCGGGCACGGGGTCGTCGGCGCCTTCGTCGAGTTCGCCGGTGATGGTCTGGCCTCGCTGTCGCTGGCCGACCGCGCCACCATCAGCAACATGAGCCCCGAGTTCGGGGCGACGGCGACGCTCTTTCCGATCGATGACGAGACGCTCGCCTACCTGCGCCTGACCGGGCGCGCACCCGAGCGGGTCGCGCTCGTCGAGCGCTATGCGAAGGAACAGGGCCTGTGGCGGCTGCCCGGCGCCGGGCCGACCTTCGACGAGTCGCTGACCCTCGACCTCACGACGGTCGAGCCATCCGTGGCCGGACCACGAAGGCCCCAGGACCGGGTCCCGCTCGAGGCCCTGCGCGACAACTTTCGAACCAACTTCCCGAATGGGCTGGAGGACGCCGCTGCGCCGAGGGGCAAGGTCGATACCGCGTCGGACGACTCGTTCCCGGCCTCGGATCCACCGGCATTCGCGTCGGGCGACGCCAGCGACGGCGTCGCCGAAGCCCCGGCCGACCCGGTCCTGGCCGATGCCGCCCCGCTCGATCGACGGGCCTATCGACCGGTGGACATCGAGGTCGACGGCGAGCGCGTCACCATCCGCACGGGCTCGGTGGCCATCGCCGCGATCACCTCGTGCACCAACACCTCCAACCCGACGGTCATGGTCGGGGCCGGCCTCCTGGCGCGCAATGCCGTGGCTCGTGGGCTGCGCGTCTCGGCCATGGTCAAGACGTCCCTTGCGCCGGGGTCCAGGGCGGTCACCGGCTACCTCGAGGCGGCGGGCCTCATGGATCCGCTCGCGACCCTCGGGTTCGCGCTGGCCGGCTATGGCTGCACGACCTGCATCGGCAACTCGGGGCCGCTCGACGCCCCGGTGGCCGCCGCCGTCGAAGCGCACGACCTGGTCGTCGCCGCCGTCCTGTCCGGCAACCGCAACTTCGAGGGCCGCATCCATCCGCTGGCGCGGGCGAGCTACCTGGCGTCGCCGCCGCTGGTGGTCGCCTTCGCCCTGGCCGGGCGGGTAGACATCGACCTGACCACCGAGCCACTGGGCATCGACAGCGATGGCCTGCCCGTGTACCTCGCCGACATCTGGCCATCGCCCGAGGAGATCCGCACGGTCATCGGCGCGTCGATCGATCCGGAGCTCTTCAAACGGACCTATGCGGTCGTCTTCGAAGGCGACGAGCGCTGGCGCGCCCTGCCCATCCCGTCAGGTGATCGATACGCCTGGGACGAGGCGTCCACGTACGTGGCCAAGCCGCCGTATCTCGAGGGCCTCTCGCTCGTCCCGGCGGCCCTCACCGATATCGTCGGGGCGCGCGCCCTGGCGGTCCTCGGGGACTCGGTCACGACCGACCACATCTCGCCCGCCGGCTCGATCGCTCCCTCGTCACCCGCCGGGACGTGGCTCCAGGCCCGCGGCGTGTCCCCGCTCGAATTCAACTCGTACGGCGCGCGGCGCGGTCACCACGAAGTGATGATGCGCGGCACGTTCGCGAACATCCGGCTGCGCAACCAGCTGGTCCCGGGCCGCGAAGGCCCGTTCACGGTCCACCTGCCCTCGGGCGAGGAAGCGTTCATCTACGACGCGGCGATGCGCTACGCGGCCGAGGGCGTGCCGCTGGTCGTCCTGGCCGGCCGCGAGTACGGCTCTGGGTCGTCGCGCGACTGGGCGGCCAAGGGCACGACCCTGCTCGGGATCCGCGCGGTCATCGCCGAGTCGTACGAGCGCATCCACCGCTCCAACCTTGTCGGCATGGGCGTCCTGCCCCTCCAGTTCAAGGCAGGCGACAGCGTCGCCGCGCTGGGCCTGACCGGTCGTGAGACGTTCGACATCGTGGGCCTCGCCGCCGGGCTCGCGCCGCGCCAGTCGGTGACCGTCGTCGCGACGCGCGAAGACGGCACGGAACGTCGGTTCGAGGCGATCGCGCGGCTCGACGGTCCGATCGACGTGGAGTACTACCGCCAGGGCGGCATCCTGCCAGCGGTCCTGCGCCGCCTCGCCACCGACACGTAGGTCTCCACGCACGACGAAGCCCCCGGGGGAGGACCCAGCGGCAACGAGGGCGGTCGGGATGCCCTCCTCGCGGGCGATACGGACGCACCGGAGCCGCCGGCGCAGGCTGGCCAGGTCAGCACGTGACCCTGGCCCAGGCTGGCCAGGTCAGCACGTGGCCCTGGCCCAGGGTGGTCGGCCGCCCCGAGTGGCCAGGAGGAGGAAGCC
>JANOTJ010000366.1:0-5061 GCA_031416295.1 Chloroflexota bacterium | reverse complement strand
TCACGTCCCCGACCACCGGCCGGGTCTACCCGCTGCGGGCGCTGTGGCAGCTGGATCTGCCGACCTATGAGCCTGGCGATGATGCCTGCCCACGCTGCGCCGACGGGTCACCGCTGTACGCGCCGGGCAGCACCGGTGCGGTCGCGGCGCCCTCGACGACGACCGGCGCCTGACCGCGTTCAGTGGACGCGCAGACTCGCCGACTCTTCGTCGTCGCCATCGTCCTTGTCATCGCCTTGACCGGTGGCGCCGCGGTCCTTCTCGGCGGACCGGCTGGGACGGTCCTGCCGACCACCGCGCCCGTGCCATCACCGTCGAGTCCGGGTCCCGCCGGGGCCATCCCTGACTCGCCACTGGCCGGCGTCATCGTCGCCGTGGATTCGCGTGGCCTCGACGACATCCGCGCCTTCACGTTACGGACCAGCGACGGCGCGCTCTACGACTTCGACCTGAGCCAGATGCAGGCGACCGCAACGTTCCCGCTCGGCCATCTTGCTGAACACCAGGCGACGGCAGATCCGGTCCTCGTCAGCTTCACCATCGAGGACGGACTCCTCGTCGCCACCGCGGTGGACGACGGGTGATCGCCTAGTACCGGGTGGCCAGCGCCGCCAGCGCGGCCTCCAGCTCGGCCTCGCTGACGATGCCCTCGAACGAGGCCGTCACGATGCCATTGCCATCGACGACGAAGACCCACGGTTCGGACTGGAGCCGCCATTCGATTGTGGCCGCGGTCGGGGTCAGGGCGCCATCGGTCAGGACGGGCTGGAGCTGGCCCTCGACGTCCTCCAGCTCGTACGGTTCGACGTTGATGACGGTCACGTCGGGATGCGCCGCCGCGATCGGCTTGATGCGATCGAGGGTCGGTCCGCACTGGGCGCTCGCGCAGAACTTCGGCGTCGCGAAGACCAGCAGGAACGGCTCCTTCGCCGCGAGCGCGTCCGCGACCGAGGTCTCGTAGAAGGCCTTCACTGGCGCCTCGTCCGTCGAGAGCATGGTCACGTCGCCATTCACATCCGCGAGGGTCGGCGTGTCCGAGGCCGGCGCCGCGTCTCCGACCGAAACCACCCGCGCTTCGGGCAGGACCTCGAACTGGAGCCGGATGCGCTCTTCGGGTCCGCCCGCCGCGGTTGTCGTGAACTCCGCGCCCCACAGGCCGGCGCTCGGGAGATCCACGTTGACGACGTAGATCCCGACCGATCCCTCGATCGCCCAGATGAAGGTGCCCTCGGCGCTGACAAGCGCTGTCTCAGGGTCGCCCGCCAGGTCGTAGAACGCCACCGAAGCCGGTCGGTCCGGTGCCGCGATCGGGGTGTTCGCCTTGTCCAGGAACGAGAACATGATCCGGTTCCGCCCGCACGCGATCGCGCCCGTCGACGTGACGATGACCGGGAAGACCGTCGGTCGCTGCGAGCTCGCATCCCAGGACGGGATGGAGGCCTGGGCCGGCGGCGCTTCCACGGCGCAGCCAGCCACGGACGGAAGGGCGCTTCCGGACGGGGACGCGCTCCCTTGCGGCGAGGCGCCACCCGCACCCGCGCAGGCCGAGGCAAGCACGGACAGCGCGGCCAGCGCGGCCACGGCCACGGCCAAGCGTCGAGCAGTCATGCCGGAACCATAGCCGAGGTCGGCCCTGCCCGCCGTCGAGAGGCCCCTGCCCGCCGTCGAGACAGGCCGCGGTAGAATGCAGACGCCCAGTGACGCCTAGTGTCGCCGTCGCGCGGACCGTCCCAGGAGACCCGTTGACCCGATTCCAGAAGCTCGCGGCGACCACCCTCGCAACGGCCATCCTGCTGGTCACGGTCGGGGTCATCGTGCGCGCGACCGACTCCGGCCTTGGTTGTCCGGACTGGCCGCTGTGCTACGGCAAGCTGGTGCCCCCGATCGACGACCCGAAGGCCTGGATCGAATGGTTCCACCGCACGATCGCGGCGGTCATCGGCTTCCAGATCCTGGGGCTGGCCGTCCTCGCGATCCGCGACCATCGCGAGGGACCGAGCCTCGTCTGGCCGTCGCTGGCTGCCGTCGGCCTGGTCGGATTCCAGGCCTGGCTCGGGCGCGAGACCGTTCGCCTCGGGAATAGCGGTGAGTCCGTCACCGCCCACCTGGCGGCCGCGATGCTGCTCGTCGGGCTGCTTGTGTTCGTCACCGTGCGTGCCGGTTTCCCGGCCCGCCTCACGGCTCGTGGCGCCAGCCAGCGCTTCACCTTGCTGGCCGTGTTCGCGGCCGTGGCGACCTACGCGTTGCTGCTCTTCGGCTCGAACGTCACCGCCACCGATTCCGCGCTCGTCTTTCCCGATTGGCCGTTGATGGGCGGCTCGCTCGTCCCGCCCCTGACCGAGGCGAGTTCCGCCCAGGTCCTGCACCGCTGGGTCGCGGGGGTGGTCGGCCTCATCGTTCTTTGCGTCGGCGTCGTGGCCTGGCGCGACCGCCGCGCCCATCCGGGGCTCGCTCGTCTGGCGGGCACGGCCGCGGCCCTGTTCGTGGTCCAGATGATCATCGGCGGGTTGCAGGTCCTGACCCAGCTGTCCGGGTGGTCGCAGACCCTCCACCTGGCCATTGCCGCGATCATCTGGTGCCTGCTGGTGGGCCTCGCGACGGCGAGCTACTACACCGCGCGAACGTCGCTCCAGCCAGGCGACGAGGGGCTCGCGGCCGGGACCCGCACGCCTGGCGCGTCCACGCGCGGCGGCACCATCCGGGCCTACATCGCGCTGACCAAGCCACGGATCATCGAGCTCCTGCTCGTGACCACCGTCCCGGCCATGGTCCTGGCCACCCGCTTCGTGCCGGGCGTGGACTGGGCGGAGTGGGGTTGGCTCGTGGTCTGGACGATGATCGGCGGGACGCTCGCGGCGGGCAGCGCCAACGCCATCAACTGCTACCTCGATCGTGATATCGACGGGCTGATGTCCCGCACGCGCCGTCGGCCGCTGCCCGCCCACGAGGTCGAGCCCGAGCGGGCGGTCATCTTCGGGATCGTCCTTGGGGTCATCTCGTTCGCGGTCATGGCCCAGTTCGTCAACCTGCTGGCGGCCTTCCTGACGTTGCTGGCCATCGCCTTCTATGTCGTCGTGTACACGATGCTGCTCAAGCGCACGACGCCTCAGAACATCGTCATCGGTGGCGCGGCCGGGGCGCTCCCGCCGGTCATCGGCTGGGCGGCGGTCACCGGGAACGTCGGTATCCCGGCGCTCATCCTGTTCGCGATCGTCTTCTACTGGACGCCGCCGCATTTCTGGGCGCTGTCGCTGCGGATCCGCAAGGACTACGCCGCAGCCGGGGTGCCGATGCTGCCCGTCGTGAAGGGGATCCCGGAAACGACGCGCCAGATCGGGCTGTACACCCTGCTGATGGTCGCCATCTCGTTGCTGCTCTGGCCGGTCGCCCAGATGGGCCTCATCTACCTCGGCGCGGCCGTCGGGCTCGGCGCCGTGTTCATCCACCAGGCCTATCGCCTGTGGAAGCGCGGTGCCTCGGAGGAGGCCTCCACGCAGGGCGCCATCGCCCTGTATCGCTACTCGATCAGCTACCTGTCGCTGCTGTTCCTGGCCATCGCCGTGGACGCCCTCGTCATCATCTGAGCGGCGTCCCCGCCAGGGCTGGCTCCCATGGGACAACTACTCGCCGAGGGTACCCTCCGCGGCCAGGCGCGCCCGTCGCCGCCGGCCCATGCGGCCCTCCCGGTCGAAGACGCCGAGGGCGACCTGGACCAGCGGACCGATGCCGATCGCGAAGACCACCGTGCCGATGCCGACCGTGCCGCCGAGCGCCCAGCCGATGCCCAGGACGATCAGCTCGATGGCGGTCCGGGCGCGCCGGATGGACCAGCCGAAGCGGTGATGGACCCCGGTCATGAGCCCGTCCCGCGGACCCGCGCCGAGATCCGTGGAGAGGTACAGCCCGCTGCCGACGGCGATCGCCGCCACGCCACCGAGCATCATCGCCAGGCGGATCGCGCTGGTCACCGCCAAGGCATCGACCGCTGGGCTTGGCAGGAGGGCGATGGCCGCATTCGTGGACGTGCCGATGCACAGCACGTTGAGCACGGTCCCGATGCCCGGCCGTTCGCCGAGCGGCCACCACAGGGCCAGGATCGGGATCCCCAGCAGGACACTGACCGTTCCGATCTCCAGCCCGAGCTGACGGGCGAGCCCCTGATTGAGGGCTTCCCATGGACCAAGACCGAGGCCAGCCTCGACCATCAGTGCGATGCCCACGCCGAAGCACACCAGCCCGAGGATGAGCCGGGGCAGGCGCGGCGCGGCGGCACGAAGTTGCGACATCCCGGCAGCGTACCGAACTCCCGGGTGATGCACGTTCGGTCTCGCGCGCTGTCACCATGCCCAGATGCACATCCGATTCCTCGGTGGCGCCACGACCGTCACCGGTTCGCAATTCCTGCTCACCACGGACACCGCCCGCGTCCTCATCGATTGCGGCATGTTCCAGGGCAGTCCCAATGAGTCCATCCGGAATCGGGTGCCCTTCGCGTTCGAGGCGTCGACGCTCGATGCCGTCGTCCTGACCCATGCGCACCTCGATCACTGCGGGCTCTTGCCCCTGCTGGTCAAGGCGGGCTACGGTGGGCCGATCCACGCGACCGCCGGGACCGTCGAGCTCGCCACACTCGTGCTCCTCGACTCCGGCCACCTGCACGAGGAGTTCGCCAAGCGCGAGGCGCGCTGGGAGAAGCGCCACCCGGACAAGGTGGAGGCCGACGACCGCAAGGAATCGGACGCCTACCAGGCGGCCATCGATCTCGCCGCCAGCGGCGAGGCGGAGCACGTCGCCACGACCATCGAGGCCGCACCGATGCCCGGCGACGGACTAAGCGGGACGTTGCCGCGCGACCCGGAGGCGGAGCTCCGGGCCCAGCCGCCATCCATGGACATCGATCTCGATGTGCCGCTGTACACCGTCAAGGACGCCGAGCGAACGCTCGAGCATTTCCGGGCCATCGAGTACGACCAGGAGCGCGAGGTCGCGCCCGGGGTCTGGGCCACCTGGCTTGATGCCGGGCACATCCTCGGCTCGGCCATCATCCGGTTGCGGGTCCAG